>DASSAT010000043.1:0-3796 GCA_035699305.1 Fimbriiglobus sp.
GGGCGCCGGTCGGTTGCGTCCGGGGGGGTGGGGCTGTATAAGACTTACTGCCGAGCGCTTACCCCCGAGGCCCGATGAGCACGCCGCCGGTCTACTGGCACCAGGGGATGTTCCTGCGGCCGCACCACTTCCAGGCGGCCGAGCGCTACTGGGCCGACCAGGCCCGCCGGGCCGGCAAGTTCGACGTCCACCACAACTGGGGCCTCCGGGCCGTCGCCATCGACCCGGGGGCGCTGCGCAACTACCGCTTCGAGGTGGACCGGCTCGAGGCCCGGCTGCGCGACGGCACCCTGGTGTTCGCCGAGAAGGGCACCGTCACCGCGCTCGACGCGCTGGACCTCAAGCCGGTCATGGAGGGGCTGGGGCCGGGCGAGACGGTGGACGTGCTCTTGGCGGTGCCGCAGTTGCAGATCGGCCGGCCCAACGCCGGCGGCCCCGGCGACCCCGGGGTGCGGTTCCACGTCGAGGGCGCCCGCGAGCCGGTCCCCGACGAGAACACCGGCCAGTACCCCAGCCTCGTCGAGACGCGCCGGCTCAACGCGCGCCTCCTGACCGGGGACCAGACCACCACCGGGTTCGAGACGATCCCGGTCGCCCGGGTCGAGCGGTCCAGCCAGGTCGCGGCGCCGCCGCAGATTCACCCCTGGTACATCCCGCCAGTGCTCGCCTGCGACGGCTGGCCGCCGCTGGCCGAGGGGGTCATCGGCGAAGTGTACAACCGCGTCGGCGGGCTGGTCAAGCAGCTCGCCAAGCAGGTGCTCGACCAGAACATCCGCTTCGACTCGAACGCCCCGGAGCAGCGGAAAATCTTCGAGCGGCTGCGGACGCTCAACGAGGGGTACGCGGCGTTCGGGGTGATCGCGCGGGCGGCCGGGGTCCACCCGTTCGACGGCTACCTCGAACTCTGCCGGCTGGCCGGCAAGCTGGCGGTCTTCGGCAAGACCGCGACGCTGCCGGACGACCTGCCGGTCTACGACCACGACGACCTGGGCCGGTGCTTCTTCACCGTCAAGCGGTACATCGACGACCTGCTGACGCAGGACTTCAGCCAGGGCTACGAGCTGCGGCCGTTCGTCGGCGACGGCCTGCGGATGCGGGTGCAGATCGAGCCGAACTGGCTGGCCCCGGCGTGCCAGGTGCTCGTCGGCGTCGAGTCGGCGCTGACGGCCGACGAGTGCGCCAAGCTCCTGACCGGCCGGCTGAACATGAAGATCGGCGCGCTGGAGCGGGTGGACGAGATCTTCCGGGTCGGGCAGAAGGGGCTGGACTTCGTCCACGACCACAAGCCGCCGCCGGTGCTGCCGGGCGCCGCCGGCTCGGGGGCGAACCTGACCTACTTCCGGGTCAACCAGAACGCCTCGAAGGACGAGTGGGCGGCGGTGTCCCAAACGTACAACCTGGCGATCCGGCTCAACCAGACGCTACTGGTCGGGTCGATGGACGGGCGGTCCGACGTGACCATCCAGGCCGGCGGCAAGCCGGCGAACATGCGGTTTACCTTGTATGTCGTGTTGCCGGCAGCGCAAGCGGTTTAAGGCATTCACCACAAAGGCACAAAGATCACACAAAGAGACACGAAGGAAAACAGGGTTCGGTATTCTCTTCCTTCTTCTTTGTGTTTTCTTTGTGTGACCTTTGTGCCTTTGTGGTGAATGTTTTCAACCGTCTCCGATCGCGGTCGTTATCTTGTTCGGGATTTGGGAATTGTTTCCATGCACGACAAGATAGTCCGCCGGATGCACGAGGTGTTCGGCTACGGGCTGGACCTCAAGGAGCGTCTGGAACGGGGCGAATCGCCAACGTTCGTCACCGAGCACGCCCGGCTACTCTCCCTGCTCTTGGCCGGCGGGGAGCTGGACTTCGACCCGGCGTACCGCGGCGACCTGGCGTCGCCGGCCGGCCGGGCCAACATGACCCGCGACCTGTCGAACCTGTTCCTCGGCGTCCAGTACGCGCTGGCCTGTTGGCTGGACGAGGTGTTTCTGTTGGACGCCCCGTCCTGGTGGGGCCAGCAGTGGGAGACGGACAGCCTGGAGGTGCGGCTCTACGGCGGGTCGCAGGAACGGGCGTGGCGGTTCTGGGACCAGGCCCGCAAGGCCGAGGGGCCGCGCGGCAGCCCGGAGGCGCTGGAGGCGTTCCTGTGGTGCGTCATGCTCGGGTTCAAGGGCGCCCCGGACACCCTCAACCCGCCGGTCAACCCGCCGGTGTGGGTGGACAACGTCCGCAAGCGGGTGCTCTCGGCCCGCAGCGCCGAGTTCCCGACCCCGGCCCAGAAGGAGGCGCCGACCCGGGTGCCGGCCCTCCGCGGCCCGGATCGGCTCAAGACCATGCTCCGGGTGGCGGTGGTGGTCGGCGCGGCCGCCATGTTCGCCCTGGGCATCGCCCTGGTCAAGTACTTCTCGAAAGTATGACCCGTCATCTCGTTCCCACGCTCCGCGTGGGAACGGGCGGGGGCGACGCTCCGCGTCGCGCGTCGCATGCCGATGACGCTCACCGACTGTCCCGGAAGCGCCCCGCGCGGTTCAGGGGTGCAGGACGCGGAGCGTCCGAAGAACGTTCCCACGCAGAGCGTGGGAACGAGGAGAGAAATAAGGTATGCAAGCCTTGCTCTCGCTGATCTACGGCTTCCTCAGCGGCATTCGCGCCTTCGTCGGGCTGGTCCTGCCGATCTTCTCCAACGCCGCCGACTTCCGCAGTTGGCCCGGCTGGCTGAAGGTGCTCATCGGCCTCGGGCTGGTCGCCGCCATCTGCGTCGGGCTGTACTTCCTCCAGCAAGCCATCGGGCTGAAGGAGTTGCTCGCCGGCGCCCGCACCCAACTCCAGCCGTACTTCCTGCCGCTGCTGTTCCTGCTGGTCGTGCTGTTCTCGTGGCTGGCCTACGGGCTGTGGGTGTTCTTCGCGGCGGGGACCGAGGCGGCCGAGTTCCCGGACATCCAGGCGGCCTGGGCCGAGGCGGTCCATCGGCTGGACGCCTCCGGGATGCGGGTCGGCGACGCGCCGCTGTTCCTGGTGCTCGGCCGGCCGGCGGCGGGGCTGGACGCGCTGTTCCTGGCCGCCGGGGTTAAGGAGATCGTCCGCACCCCCAGCCAGGGCGAGCCGCCGGTCCGCGTCTACGCCTGGGAGGAGGCGGTATTTGTCGTCTGCCCTGGGGCGTCTGCCTGGGGCCGGTTTTGTACCGAGGTGTCTAACCCGTCGGCCGAGCCGAACTGGGGCGGCGGCGCGCCGGCCAACCCCGGGGCCACCCTCGACCCCGGCGGCGCGTTCGCCGGCGTGGACCCGATGCTCCGCGCCGAGATGGAGGACCTGCTCCGCGAGTCCAGCCGCCGCGACCTGACCGCCCCCGAGGTCGCCCGGCTGCGCGAGTGGGTCGAAGTCGTGCAGACCGCCCAGGGACCGGCCCGGCGCAAGGTCGTCATTCCCGAGGAGGACCGCGTTCGCCAGACCCGCCGGCTACGCTACCTGTGTAGCCTGATCCGTCAGGAGCGGCGGCCGTGGTGCCCGGTGAACGGGGTGCTGGTGCTGGTCCCGTGGGAGGCGACCGAGTCCGACGAGGCGGCCCGGGTCGGGTGCGGCGTTCTCGACGCCGAGTTGCGGGCCGCCCGGGAGGTGTTCCGCCAGCGCTACCCGACGTTCGCGCTGGTCTGCGACCTGGAGACGGCCCGCGGGTTCGACCAGTTCCGCAGCGGGTTCCGCCCGGACATGCTCAAGCAGCGGATCGGCCAGCGGGTGCCGATGGTCCCGGTCGGCGAACCGGAGGAGGTCGGGGCGGTGGTCGGCAACGCCGCCCGGTGGATCG
>DASSAT010000044.1:0-4886 GCA_035699305.1 Fimbriiglobus sp.
TCGAAGCTGCCGCCGGTGCAACTCTACGACCTGACCGCCGACCCCGCGGAGAAGGTCAACCTGCAAGCGAAGCACCCCGAGGTGATCGCGGAGTTGACGAAGCTACTGGAGAAGCAGGTGGCCGACGGCCGCAGCACGCCGGGGGCGCCGCAGACGAACGCGGTCGCGGTGGACATGCGGAAGGCGAAGAAGTAACGCACCAGGCGGCGCCCCGCGTCGCGGCCACCCTGGGACCGCGGCCGTCCCGGCCGCTCTTGCTACCTGGTTCGAGGCGCTCGACTGTCGCCAGAGGCCCCCGATCTGTACAGGTGGAGCGGCCGGGACGGCCGCGGTCCCAGGGGCCGGCACGTCGAGCACGGGAACGAAGGGACTTGACATCCCTATTTAGACTGGCTAAATATGAAGTCATGGGACCGATCGGCGGCAACGCACTTCGCGGGCATCTGGAGTCACTGATCCTCTCCAGCCTGGAGCGGGGGGCGGCGCACGGGTTCGAGGTCTGGCGGCGGCTGGAGGCGGCCGGGTCCGGGGCGCTGCGGCTCAAGGAGGGGTCGCTGTACCCGGCCCTGTACCGGCTGGAGGCGGCCGGGCTGGTCCGGGCCGCATGGGAGGACGGCGCCACCGACCGCCGGGGGCCGCGTCGCCGCATCTATCACCTCACCCCGAAGGGGACGCGCCGGCTCGCCGCGGCCCGCGCGGAGTGGCAACACTTCGTCACCACTATCGGCGGCATCCTGGGGGCACCGGCATGACCGAACTCACCGAAGCCGTCGAACGGGCCGTCCGACCGGTCTGGGCCAGCCGTGCCCGCAAGCGGCGGATGCGGCAAGAACTCCTCACCCACCTGACCACAGCTTTCGAGGAGGAGCGCGCGCGCCTCGGCGACGACCGCCTGGCGCTGAACCAGGCGCTGGCGCGGTTCGGCGACCCGGTGGAGTTGACGCGCGAGTTGCAGGCGGCTGTGCCGCGGTGGGAGCGGGTGCTCTTCGCCCGCTATGGGTCCGAGCGGTTCGGCCGCCGCTTCAAGGAAGCATTCTGCGGCACCGGCGCGGCCCCGCGGCGGGACGCGGTGCTGCTCGCCGGCCTCCTCGCCGGGCTGACGCTCGCCATGCTCATCCTGCTGCCGCTGATCGAGGTCGCTGGCGGGAGGGACTGGTCCGCCGCGTTCGTCCCGTGGGACGTGATGGCCGTGCTGATCGGCCACGCGTTCGTCTCGGGGCTGTTGTGCGTCGGGTACATCCGGGCGGTCGGGCGGACGGGGACGGCGTCGGTGGTGCGGGCCGCGGCGTGGGGCGCGGCGGTGGTGCTGTGGGGCGCGGCGCTGGTCCCCGCGCTCGCTGTGGCGAAGCCCGACGATCCGCTATGGGCTGGGTTGATGCGCTCGCCGGGCCGGACCGCGACCGCGGCGGCCGGCTCGTGGGTGTTCCTGGTCATCCTGGCGGTGGTGTCCCGCTACATAGACGCGCGGGAGAAGCGGGCCGCGGGCGACGCGCTCGCTGCTGCGGAATAGGGTGGCTCCGGTCCGGTTCGTCGCGGCCACGCCTATGTCAGTCCCAGTTGCACCTTGATGGCCTGTTCGACGGCCCGCGTGTCCGTCTCCGAGAGTCGGCCCACACGGTTGCGGAGGCGGGCCTTGCTCACCGTCGTCAGTTGGTCCGCCATCGCCTTGTGCTTCTTCCCCCGCACCTTGACCAGAGCCTCGCTGGGGTAGAGCCGGTCCACGCTGGTGGTGAGCGGGACCACCTGGACCCGGTTAAGGTGCTTGTTGGCGGCGTCGTTGCTGACGATCACGGCCGGCCGCTCCTTGCGCACCTCGCCGCCGACCGCCGGCTCGAAGTTGACCCACCAGACGTCAGCGCGCCTCATCGGCCACGTCTCCCACGGTGGCCTCGGCCCACTCCAGCGCCTCGGCCTCGCGCGCCTCCTCCCGGGCCATCTGCCGGTACGCCAGTTCCAGGTCCTTGCCGAGGACGTGGGGGCGGATGAGGGACTCGATGAACCGGCTGATGCGCCGCCGCCCGACGACGGCGTGCAGTCCGTCGTAGACGCGCTCGTCAATGGTGATGGTGAGCTTCTTCTGCATAGCGGCCCCCGACAGCACGTGTTGCTGCACGTATTGTCGGGGCGCTCGGACTCGGCGGCAAGCCGTCGTTCGACCGGGATGATGCGGCCCTCACTCAGCCCGGCGTCACGATGCTAGAAGTACTTGCCCTTCTCGCGGCTGGTGCTTCGTTTGCCGCGTGCCCGGTCGGCCGCGTTCCGCCGGAGCGTGCTCAAGGTCCGCTGAATCTCCGAGGTGATCCCCCGACACTCGTGGTAGACCGTGGCGCCCTGCGCCGCTAACACCTGACGGTCCTTCTGCAAGTGTTCCAGCTTCTCCCGCTCCTGATCCATCTGGGGGAACGAGGCCCGCGGCTCGATGTGGGTCCGGAAGAGTTCCTCCAGCCGCTTCCGCTCGGGGACGGTCTGCGCCCAGGTAGCCCGGTGGATGAACTCCCGCGCCTTCGGCAGTGCGTAATGAACGCGGCTCTTGGCCTTGTTCCACAGGGCCACGTCGGCTTGCAGGGCATGGAGTTTGTCCTCCGCCGCCAACGACCGTCTGAACTCGGCTTCCATTTCGTTCCGCAGGCTCTCCATGCTGTGGCGTAACGAGTCGATGCCCGCTTCGATGCCCAGGATGGCCCGCCAGAGGGCTTCGAGTGCCTGCCACTTCTCCGGCGGCACGTCCTGCTCACCGCCTTCGGCGCGGGCGGCCGGCAGCTTCAACCGGACGGCTACCGTGAGATGAGTCGCGTCCGACGGGGGCGACGGCAGGAGGCGTTTCAGCTCGGGGTTGGTCCCGTCCATGCCGGAATGGGACTCGTCCAAGTGCTGCCACGATTCGACCTCCTCGTTCGAGATGGCAGCGGCCGTCAGGAGGTCTTCGAGCGTCAATTGCTGACTCAGGTCATCGACTTCAAACCGCTCCTGGGGGACTCGGAACACGAGAGTGAACGGCTCGCCCTCCGGCTTGAACCACGCCACCGCGATTTCCTCTCCCTCGCGCTTCACGGCCGTCCATTCGTTCGACGGAGCCTGTTCAGAGAAGTTCACTCCGCACCTCCCGGACCTGAGAACCAACCCCGGCGGGCCACTCATCGGTTGTCACGGCACCCCCAGCGCCGCCTTCAGGCAGCCATCGAGCTTTCGTTGCATGGCCGGCGATAGCGTTCCCAGCACCTGGGCGACCGCGTCGGCGTACACCGTCACCAGCACCAGGCAGGACACGACGGAATCACGGACCAGACCTGTAGCTCTTCCTTCGGGCGTGTTCGTGTCAATGAACAGACAGGCGGGGTCAGTCGCCATCGTCAGGTTCGACGTGACCTCGGCGACGACAAGTGTGCCAACCACCCCGGCGTAGGCGTCGGACTGCACGACCACGGCCGGCCGCTTCTTCCCGCGCAGCCCGGACGGGTGCGGGAAGCGGACGAGGACCACGTCGCCCCGGCTCACGGCTTCTCCGGGAGGCGGTCATACTCGTCCATGTCCTCCCAGCCGATCCCCTTGCCCGTCTCCCAGGCGAGGGCTTCGAGTTCCTCGCGCGTCCACGGGCTGTCGTCGTACTCGTCCGCCTTCAAGCGTTCGTACTCCTCGACGCGGAGCAAGACGAACGTCTCCCCGGTCCGCGGGTCCACGACCCGCGGCGGTGTTGTCTCGGCGTGTTCCAGGGCTTTTGCCTGTTGTTCGGTCAGTGCGATCATGGTTGCGAGTCCCCCTTCAATCTGACGGCCCCGCCGAACGGTCATTTCAGAAGCCTTCGGTGAGCTTCCTCCATGTTCCGGCAGCGCGGCGAGCGGTTCAAGCCCAGCACGCGGAGCATGGGAACGAGGAACAACATCGCGGTTGCCGTCTGCTGCTACGGCCTCTCACGGCGCGAACATCTCCTGGAGCGCATCGAGCACGGCCGCGGCCGTCTTGCCGTCGATCCTCCCCAGTTTCTTGACCAGCCGTGACCGGTCCACCGCGCGGATCTGGTCGAGCACCACCTGACCGTTCTTGCCCTTGAACCGGCAGCGCACCCGCGTCGGATAGGGCTGGCCCCTGGTCGTCATCGGCGCGACGATGACCGACCGGACGTTGTGGTTGATCTCGTCCGGCGAGACGACGAGGCAGGGTCGCGTCTTCTCGATCTCGCTGCCGACGGTCGGGTCGAGGTTGATCAAGTAGACCTCGAAGCGGTTTATCGCCATTCCCACTCGTCCTCATCCCAGCCGGAAAGGCTCGGCGGTACGTCGTCGAGGAGGGCGTCGTCGCCGCGCAGGGCCATCTGCTGGAAGGCCGTCGCCCAGCCGGCCCGCGGTTTCTTGGCGGGCCGGATCACCAGGGCGTCGTCCTCGGCGCTGATCTCGACCTCGCCGGACAGGCCCGTCTGTTCGAGCAGCGGCTTCGGGATACGGATGCCCCGCGAGTTTCCGATCGGTACGATGCGTGTCTTCATGGCCGAATCCTCCCGGTGATTACAATGTAGCTACCAGGAAAACCCACGGCAACCCGAGCCTGAGATGTGGCCGTAAGCAGAGAATAAAAAGGGGGTCAGGTGAGTATTCTCGACGGCAGATCACCAAAGTAATCCAACCTGACCCTTTTCGCGCCCCTTGCTCTGTTGAAAACCTCGTCGTCAGGTGGCCCGATCTTCAGCCCGAAGGGCTGGGAGTTCTCAGCCCAGGGCGCAGCCCTGGGGTGCAGGCCAACCGCACCGGAGCCCTGAAAGGGCGACACACGGCGATGCAGTCTCGCCCTTTCAGGGCTCGGGGCCGGTGGGGCCGCGTCCCCAGGGCGTTGCCCTGGGCTGAGAACTCCCAGCCCTTCGGGCTGAAGACCGGGCCGTCACATCACGAACATTT
>DASSAT010000045.1:0-8985 GCA_035699305.1 Fimbriiglobus sp.
TGAGCCTGGTGGGCGTGACGGTCGCCGAGTTCGGCTGCGCGCTGCTGGTGGTACTCGGGCTGGCCACGCGGTTAGCGGCCGCGGTCGTCGTCTTCTCGATGGCGGTGGCGGCATTCGTCGTGCACGCGAACGACCCGTGGACGATGGGGGCGGGCGCCAGCAAGGAGCCGGCGCTGCTGTATCTGGTCCCGTTCCTCGCGCTGGTCTTTACCGGCGCGGGCCGGCTCTCGCTCGACGGCCTGATCCGGTCGCGCCGGCGGGCCGCCGCGACGCGGTAGGGCGACTTACGAGTTCGCGTGGTACTTCCGGTAGATCGCCGTCAGCCCGAGCGGCCCGACCTTCAGTTCGTCGAGCGTCAGCCCCGCCAGCCAGCCGAGCAGGTCCGGCAGCGGGCCGCGGTAGTCGAAGTCCAGCCGGCCGTCGGCGATCGCGGTCGGCGGGAGCGGCGAGCCGTCGGGGCCGGCGGTCGGCGGCGGGCCGAGCAGCCTCGCCGCGACGTGCCGGCCCTCGCGCAACTCCTCCATCTCTTGCATGTGAACGAGCCGGCCGCGGCGGAGGATTGCCACCCGGTCGCAGACGGCTTCGACTTCCTGCAACACGTGCGACGAGAACAGCACCGCCTTGCCGGCGTCGCGCGCCAGCCGGAGCTGCTCTAGCAGTTCGTCGCGCATGGTCGGGTCGAGGGTGTTGGTCGGCTCGTCGAGGATGACCAGCGGCACTCGCGGCACCAGGACGGCCAAGAGCGCCACCTTCCGCTTCATGCCGCTGGACATCTGCGTCAGCGGCTTGTCCGGGTCGATGTCTAATCGCTTCGCCAGGGCGTCCACCTCCGGGCCGGGGTCGTCGCCGCGGAGCCGGCCCAGGAACCGCACCAGCTGCCGGCCGGTCATGTTCTCGTACAGACGGAGTTCGCCCGGCAAGTACGCGACTCGCTGGCGGACCTCGACGCTCTGCTGCCAGCAGTCGAACCCGCCGACGGTCGCCCGGCCGGCGGTCGGCCGCATGAACCCGAGTATCAGCCTCAGGGCGGTCGTCTTGCCGGACCCGTTCGGCCCGAGCAGCCCGACGACCTCCCCCGGCGCCACCGACAGGGTCAGGCCGTCCAGGGCGCGGAACCGGCCGTAGTCCTTGGTCAGTTCCTCGGTGACGAGCACAGCCATGCAGAGTTTTCACCGCAGAGGGCGCGGAGGGCGTGGAGAGTAGAATAGTTTAGTGGTATTCTCCGCGCCCTCTGCGCCCTCTGCGGTGAAATCATGGATGCCTTCCTCCTCTCCGCCGTCCGCACGCCGATCGGCAAGTTCCTCGGCGAACTCTCCGACGTGCCCGCCCCCCGGCTCGGGGCGGTCGCCATCGCCGAAGCCCTGAAGCGGGCGAACGTCCGCCCCGAACAGGTGGACGAGGTGGTGATGGGCAACGTGGTGCAGGCCGGCGTCGGCCAGGCGCCGGCCCGGCAGGCGGCGCTGGCGGCCGGGCTGCCGGACACCATCGCGGCGTACACCGTCAACAAGGTGTGCGGGTCCGGCCTCAAGGCGGTGATGCTCGCGGCACAGTCGATCCAGGCCGGCGACGCGGACGTGGTCGTGGCCGGCGGCATGGAGAGCATGTCGAACGCCCCGTTCCTGCTGCCGGGGGTGCGCAAGGGGTACAAGTACGGCGACCAGAAGGCGGTCGATGCACTGGTCCTCGACGGGCTTTGGTGCCCGTTCGAGAACTGCGCGATGGGGGAGTCCGCCGAGTACATCGCCGGTAAGAGCGGCGTGTCGCGGGCGGAGCAGGACCGGTTCGCGGCCGAGAGCCACCGGCGGGCGGCCGCAGCCTGGGAGCGCGGCGACTTCGCGGCCGAGGTAGTGCCGGTGACGGTCGGCAGTGGGGCAAAGGCGAAGACCGTAACGAAGGACGAGGGCATCCGCCCGGACGCGACGGCCGATGGGCTGGCGAAGCTACGGCCGGCGTTCAAGCCCGACGGCACCGTAACGGCCGGCAACGCCTCGCAGCTCTCCGACGGGGCCGCAGCAACGGTGGTCGCCTCCGCGCGTGCAGTCGAACGGCTCGGGGCGAAGCCGCTGGCACGGATCGTCGCCTACGCGACGAGCGGTGTGGCCCCGAAGGACATCTTCATCGCCCCGGTGCCAGCGGTGAAGGCGGTGCTGGAGAAGGCGAAGCTGTCCTTGCCCGACATAGACCTGTTCGAGTTGAACGAGGCGTTCGCGGCGCAGATGCTCGCTTGCGGGAAGGGGCTGGGCCTGGACGAGGCGAAGGTGAACGTCAACGGCGGCGCGGTCGCGCTGGGCCACCCGATCGGGGCGAGTGGGGCGCGGGTGCTGGCGACGCTAGTCCACGCCCTGCACAAGCGGAACCTGCGGCGGGGGCTGGCGGCGCTGTGCCTGGGCGGCGGGAACGCGGTGGCAATGGTCGTGGAGAGGGTGTGACCCATGATTCAGCCGACAAACTTCACCAAGCTGTCCCGGAACGACTACCCAACTTCGGACGGGCGCCCGATGGCCGAGACCGACTTGCACCGGGACTTGATGCACACCCTGATTGCCACGCTCCGGGCGTGGTTCGCCGCCGACCCGGCGGTTTACGTCTCGGGCAACCTGCTGGTGTATTACGTGCGGGGGAACAAGCGGGTCCACGTCGCGCCGGACGTGTTCGTGGTCCCCAGGGTCGGGAACCATCCCCGCGAGAACTACCTGTTGTGGGAGGAGGGCGGGGGGCTGGACGTCGTTATCGAACTCACGTCCAAGACCACGATGATCGAAGACATCGAGGAGAAGTATAACCTGTACGTCTCGAAGTTGAAGGTGAAGGAGTATTACCTGTTCGATCCGAAAGAGGAGTATTTAACACCGTCGTTCCAGGGCTATCGGCGGAGCCGGTCGCGGTTCCAGCCGATCCGGGCCGTTGCCGGACGGCTCCCGAGCAAGGTTCTGGGACTGCATCTGGAGCGCGACGGCACTCAACTTCGGTTCCGGGATCCGAAATCGGGATCGCGAGTTCCGACGCCGGAGGAAATAATTGAGAGGAACGAACAAACCATCCGCAAGGTGGAAGAGGCACGGGCCGCGTCGGACGCCAAGGTCGAGCAGTTGCAACGAGAGATCGAAGAACTCCGGCGGAAGCTCGCCGGCGGGGCGGGGGGGTGATCCCAGAAATGTTGGCAACCTTGGCAATGTTGGCGACCTTGGCATCCTTACCCCGCGACCGCTGCCAAACCGACAGCCCACCCCGAGCGCTTCCGGGCCATCTTGGCAGTAACGGGGCCGACCCGTCGTGAAGGCTTTGCCATAAGATCAGGATAATCAACAGCTTTCGTTGCCAACCGTCGCAGGGCACGGTTCTTGCATTCCCGATCCGCACCTCGTACTGTCTACCGTTCCGACCGGAGTCCGGGCATGAACTTGCAGCCGATCGGGGACCGCGTCATCGTCCGCCGCGAGTCGTCCGAGGCGAAGACCAGCGGCGGCATCCTGCTGCCCGACGCCGCCCAGAAGAAGCCGCAGCGCGGGGTGATCCTCGCCGTCGGACCCGGCAAGCTCAACACCAAGACCGGCGCCCGGGTGCCGATGCAACTGAAGGCCGGCGACAAGGTGCTCTTCACCTCCTGGGCCGGCGACGAGTTCAAGGACCGCAAGGACCCCAACGAAGTCCTCGTCATGCACGAGGAGGACGTGCTGGCGGTGATCGAGTAAAGTCCGCAAGCCCACCCGTGGCAACTGGTGGGCTTGGATTGCATTTACCACTCCACACAATCACACACGACCCGTTTACCGGAGGCACCATGAGCGCCAAGCAGATCGCGTTCGACCAGGAGGCCCGCGAGGCGATGAAGCGCGGCATCGCCAAACTCGCCAAGGCGGTGAAGGTGACCCTCGGGCCGAAAGGCCGCAACGTCATCATCCAGAAGTCGTTCGGCAGCCCCACGGTCACCAAGGACGGCGTCACCGTCGCCAAGGAGATCGAGCTGCCCGACCACTACGAGAACATGGGCGCCCGCATGGTCAAGGAGGTCGCCTCCAAGACCTCCGACGTGGCCGGCGACGGCACCACCACCGCCACCGTGCTGGCCGAGTCGATCTTCAACGAGGGGCTGCGGGCGGTCGTCGCCGGCACCAACCCGATGCTCATGAAGCGCGGCATGGAGCGGGCCGTTGAGGACGTGGTCGGCAAGCTCACCGGCATGAGCATCCCGGTCAAGAACAAGCGCGACCTGGAGAACGTCGCCACCGTGGCGGCCAACGGCGACGCCAAGATCGGCGGCATCATCGCCGAGGCGATGGACAAGGTCGGCAAGGACGGCGTCATCACGGTTGAGGAAGGCAAGACCATCGACACGAACCACGAGTTCGTCGAGGGGATGCAATTCGACCGCGGCTACCTCTCGCCGTACTTCGTCACCGACGTCGAGTCGATGGAGTGCGAGCTGGAGAACCCGTACATCCTGATCTACGAGAAGAAGATCGGCTCCAACCGCGACCTCGTGCCGGTGCTGGAGAAGGTGCTCGGGCAGGGCCGGTCGATCCTCATCATCGCCGAGGACGTCGAGGGCGAGGCGCTGGCGACCCTGGTGGTCAACAAGGTGCGCAACCCCGGCGCGTTCAAGGCGTGCGCGGTCAAGGCCCCCGGGTACGGCGACCGCCGCAAGGCGATGCTCGAAGACATCGCCATCCTGACCGGCGGCAAGGCGGTCTTCGAGGACCTGGGCATCCAGTTGGAGAACGTCACCCTGGCCGACCTGGGCACCGCCAAGAAGGTGAAGATCGACAAGGACAACACGGTCGTCATCGAGGGGGCCGGCAAGCGCGACGCGATCAGGGCCAGGGTCGCCCAGATTCAGAAGGAGCTGGAGAAGTCCACCTCGGACTACGACAAGGAGAAGCTGTCCGAGCGGATCGCCAAGCTCCAGGGCGGGGTCGCCAAGATCAACGTCGGCGGGGCGACCGAGAGCGAGGTGAAGGAGAAGAAGATGCGCGTCGAGGACGCGATGCACGCGACCCGGGCCGCGCACCAGGAAGGCATCCTCCCCGGCGGCGGCGTCGCCCTGCTGCGGGCCAGCGAGGGGCTGAAGCCCAAGGAGCTGACCCCGGACGAGGAGGTCGGGTACAACATCGTGGTGCGGGCGTGCAAGTCGCCGATCAAGCAGATCGCCGAGAACGCCGGGGACGACGGCAACGTGGTGTCCAACGAGGTGGTCAAGAGCAAGGACCAGAACTACGGCTACGACGCCCGGGCCGGCGAGTACACGGACATGCTCAAGCGGGGGATCATCGACCCGACCAAGGTGGTCCGCTCCGCGCTGCAGAACGCGGCCAGCGTCGCCACCCTGCTGCTGACCTCGGACGCGCTGGTGGCCGACGCGCCGAAGGAAGGCGAGAAGAAGCCGGCCGGCGGCGGCTACGACGACATGTACTAAGGCAGGATTCACCGCGGAGGGCGCGGAGGGCGCAGAGAGAAAGACCGAGTTGAAAACCAAGGCCGGGGCGAACGCTATCGTTCGCCCCGGCCTTTCTTATTCTTCCAGCTCTATCTTTTTCTTCTCTCCGCGCCCTCCGCGGTGAATTCTATTCGGGCACGGCGATCTCGTTGACCACCGTCTCGACGCCGGCGGTCTGGCCGGCCAACTCGGCGGCGCGGGCCCACTGGCCACGGTCCTTGACCAGCCCGTGGAGTTTCACCTCGCCCGATGTGGCGCCGGAGGCCACCGTCACGTTCGTGCCGGCCATCTTCTTGTCGGCGTGAATGCGTATCCGCACCGTCTCCTCGACCGGCAGCGCGTCCCCCGGCTTGAACGCCGTCAGCGGGCCGGCGACCTTCGACGCCTCGGGCAAGGCCGCCTTCACCCGCTGGCCGACCACCTCGCCGATCCGGGCCAGGGTGTCCGCGTCGGACTTCTTGCTGCCGGCCAGCGCGCCGCCGATGATCCCGACCGCCAGCACGACCCCGAGGATGCGCTTCGCCATTGGTCTCCTCCCAGGAACGGCCGGCACTATGCCGTGGGCGGACCTCCGCCGCAAGCCTAGCACACGCCGGCCGCAACGGTCGGACGGGATTGATTACCTCCGGCCGGGCGGGCGGTTACAATGCGCGATTGGATGGCACCCCAGCGGGACCTTCGCCATCTCGAACCGGGGAGGCTCTTCGCCCCCAGAAGGAGGGAATCAGAGATGGTGCGGAGGATGTGGTCCACGGCGGCGGTGGCCGTCGGCGTCGCGCTCGGCGGGTCGGCCGTCGCCGGGGACGACACGGTGAAGCTCGGCCGCTTCCAACCCCAGCCGGGCGGGTTCGCCGGGGCCGTCAGGTCGGCCGCGGACGCCGAACCCGCGAGGGCCGCCGGCGACGACACCGTACTCGTCCACGGCTACCGGGGCGGGTTCGGCTACCGTGGCGGTTACTTCGGCGGCTACCGGGGGTTCAGCGGCTTCTCGATCGGCATCGGCATCGGCTCCGGGTACTGGCCGGGGTACTACGGCGGCTACGGGTACGGCTTCGGGTATCCGCGCTACGGGTATGGCCTGGGCGGCTTCGGCTACGGCTGGCCGCGCTACGGGTACGGTTACGGCCTGGGCGGCTTCGGGTACGGACTGGGCTACTCCAGCTTCTACCGGCCGGGGTTCTCGATCTCGCTCTACTCGGCCCCGCGGTCCTACTACCCGTCGTACTCCTACGGGTACTCGTCGTACTTCCCGTATAGCTGGTGTCGCATCGGCGGACTGGCGGGCACCGTCCGCACGCCGGCGGCGGTGCTCGGCAACGCGGTCGCGTCGAACGGGACGGCCCAGCTCCTCCCGCCGCCGACGCCGCTGGGCCGGCGGGTGCCGGACGGCACGTTCCGCTACGACGGCGGGCCGATCGCCCCGGTCCCGATGCCGACGCCCGACCCGACGGCACCCGAGACGATCGAGCCGGCCCGGGAGCAGCCGACGTCGGTCCCGATCTCGCTGCCCGCGCGGAAGCCGGCGTACAAGTACCCGGCCTACGGGGACAAGAGGTAAGAGAACGAACCACAGAGTCACAGAGGACACAGAGATAAGACACACCGAGAAGACAAGAAGATAGTGTTGAAAGACAGAAGAAGGGGCTGTTCCGTCTTCTGTCTTGAATCCTGTCTTCCTCTCGGTGTGTCTTATCTCTGTGTCCTCTGTGACTCTGTGGTTCGTTCCTCTTATTCCCCCGGCGGCAGGTCGCCTGCGCCGCTGGCGATGGTGAACAGCCCTGCCAACACCCGCGGGCTGGTCCGGTCGGTCAGGAACCGGACCGAGCCGTCGGCGAACGCGAAGTTCCCCCCGGCCGGGTGGTTGCCGCCGAACTGACCGCCCTCCCCGATCGCAGGCCTCGGACCCTCCACCAGCGTCCGCACCGTGGCCGGGCCGCCGCGGGCCCACGGGCCGAGGTCGGTCGAGACCTCCGCGAACAGGACGCTGTAGCCCAGCCCGTCGGTGATCGACAGGTACGGCGTCGGCGCGTCGTAGCGGAAGCACCCGGCCCGCGGCGGCGCGACCGGCGGCCATCGGTCGCCCGCCAGCGGCAGGGACGCCGCGTCGGGGCCGACGCCGCCGGCGCCGACGTATTGCGTCGGCGCGGGGCCGTCGGCCGAGGGCGGCGGGTTGGCGAGGCAGGTGAGGACCGACAGCCGGGTCCGGGCCACGGCAGCGTTCGGCTCCGCGTCCCACGCGGCCGACAGGTCGAACCGCCCGAGCAGGGCGGCCGTGTCCTGCCGCCGCTGGTCGAACAGCGGCAACAGCGGGACGACCCAGCTCAGCCGGTTCTCCGGCGGCAGCGCGGGGTTCACGACGGTGCCGGGCGGGACACGGGCGTTGAGGGCCGGGACCGCCACCCCGGCGACGGCACCGGGCGGGAGGGTCAGCCCGTGCTGCTCGACCGCCTGGGCGAGGACGCGCAGATTGTTCTGGCAGTAGACCCGGTCCTGGGTGGCCCGGCCGCGGGTGATCCAGACGACGATCAACCCCGCGGCGAACAGCACCAGCAGCACCAGCACCGCGACCCCGATCCGCCGGCTCATCGAGACCCCTCCGCGGCCGCGTCCCCCGGGTTGGTTTACGGACCGGACCGGGGACAGGTTCGCCGCCCGCCGGTACAATCCCGGGACCGCATCCCACCCGACGGAGCACGTGCCATGCCCACCCGCCTGCTGGTCCCGGCGGTCGTCGCCGCCGCGGTCGCCTTCGCCCCGCCCGCGCCCGCGGCCGACCCCGCGGCGACGGTCCCGCTCTTCAACGGCAAGGACCTGACCAACTTCTACACCTGGCTTGGCGCGGCGAAGAAGGGCGCGCCGTTGCTCGGCAAGAACAACGACCCGAAGAAGGTGTTCACCGTCGTCGAGGAGGACGGCCGGCCGGCGATCCGGGTCAGCGGCGAGGTGTTGGGCGGCTTCACCACCGCGAGGGAGTACGCGAACTACAAGCTGGTGGTCGAGTTCAAGTGGGGGCACAAGGCGTGGCCGCCGCGGGACAAGTCAGCACGGGACAGCGGCGTGCTCGTCCACTGCGTCGGCCCGGACGGGGCGCACGGCGGCTTCTGGATGGAGTCGATCGAGTGCCAGATGATCGAGGGCGGGACCGGCGACTTCATCGTCGTCTCTGGCAAGAAGACGGTCGGCCCGCGGATCACCTGCACGGTCGAGGACCGGCCGACCGGGCCTAAGGGGGCCAAGCAGGCGTACTACACGGAGGGCGGCACGAAGCGGGAGTTCCGCGGCGGCCGGGTCAACTGGTGGGGCCGCGACCCGATGTGGCAGGACAAGCTGGGCTTCCGCGGCAAAGAAAACGTCGAGAAGCCGGCCGGCGAGTGGAACCGATACGAGATCACCTGTGCCGGCGACACGATCACGTCCGTGCTCAACGGCAAGGTGGTGAACAAGGCGACGAACGTCGTTCCGGCGAAGGGGAAGATCATCTTCCAGTCCGAGGATGCCGAGGTGTTCTTCCGCACGATCGACCTAACGCCGCTGGGGAAGTAGGTCGGGTC
>DASSAT010000046.1:0-4095 GCA_035699305.1 Fimbriiglobus sp.
CTAACCCTCCCCCCCAAGGGGGGAGGGAACAAGAAGAGGTCACGCCCCGACGTCCGCGTCCGAGTACCGGTCCGACCCGCCGCAGAGCCAGTTGATCGCCCGGCTGCGCTCGGCCGCGATGTGCCGGCACGCCTCGACCACCCCAGGCGGCGCCTGGTCGATCCGCCGGCGTTGCAGCGCCAGGTCGCCGTCGATCAGCTCGAACGGCGCCACGTCGAACGGCTCGTCGGCTGTTGCCGGCCGGAAGTCCACCGCCTGCGGGGACTGGTGGAACTCGTCCAGCCGCCGGCTCAAGAGGTACATCTGCCGGCGGACCGGTTCGAGCTGGTCCCGCGGCCGCAGGGGCGGCTTGGTCAGCCACTCCTTGACCTGGTCGGTCTCCAGGAACCCCAGCCCGTCCCAGACGGCGTCGATGCTCGTCAGCTCGTCGTACCGCGGCAGGTCGAGCCGGCCCATCGCCCAGCCGAGCACCGCCAGCCCCTCCACCCGCCACAGGGCGCTGACGAAGTGCTGCTCCGAGAGACGCCCGGTCGCCGCCTGGAGCAGCGCGTCCTCGGTCGGCTCGAACTCGGTCTCGACGCGGAGGCTAGAGAGCCACCCCAGCAGCCGGTCGTGCATCCCGGCTGCGTGCTCGTCGGTGATCCGCTTCAGGCGCAATTCGCGCTCGACCACGCCCCGGCCGACCACCGCCATGAGCACCGCCGTCCGCCGGGCCACCCGCTTGGCCCCCGGCGGCCGGGCGCCGGCCGGCCGGGGCGTCGGCGTCGGCGGCGTCGGCGTCAGGATCACGCTCTCGTCCGCTGGCCAGGCGGCGTCGAAGTCGGCCCCGCCGTTGGCCCCGACCAAGACGCGGCCGTTGGCGTCCCGCAGGGCCGACGGGCTGGCCAGCACCCCGTTCAGGTAATGTGCTACCTCGAATACCACGCCGAGCCGATCGTCCCCCTCCGGGTCGTACTCCGGCTCGAACACGGTGGCCAGGGCGAAGCGCAGCCCCTCGATGGTGGACCGGAATTGGCCCTTGCGCTCCCCGGCTGGCAGGTGCGGGAAGGAGCCGGAAAGCCCAGCCTTCCGCCGGGGCCAGTCCGGCCCGGCGTAAGAATCCGGGTCGTGCAGGAACGTGACGGCCCTCGTGTCTCCGTCCTCGCCGATCCGAACGGTGACGGCCCGCCAGGTGTCGCCGACCGCATCGACCTCGATGTCGGGGAACAGGTTACGGAGGTGGGCGAGGACGCCGGCGGCGTCATCGCGGGCCGAAAAAATGGTGATCGGTTCGTTCGGCATGGCGACCCTGGGGCGTCGGTCGGGCGAACCGGTGCCAAATAGTAGGTCACGCCGCCCCGGGATGCCAGCACCGCTATCGAAATGACCGGCTTGAAATGAATGGCCAATGGCCCGCTTATTCCGACGTCCAGCCGGTGAAGTCCCAGACGGTCGTCACCCCGATGCCGCGGGCGACGACCTCGCGCGGCTCGCCCGATGCCAGTCCGGCGACGCAGCGCCAGGCGTCGTCGCTGAGCGTCACCCGGCCGGGGACACCGTGACCTTCCACTCGGTTGGCCATGTTGACCGTGTGGCCCCACACGTCGAACGAGAACTGCGTCTTGCCGAGGACGCCCGTCACCACGGGGCCGACGTGGATGCCGACCCGCACCTGCCAGCCGGCCGGGTGGCTGGCCGCGTCGGCGATCAGGTCCAGCCCGCACTTGAGCAGCGTCAGCGCCGGGTTCGGGTCCGCCTCCGGTAATCCGGCGACGCCGAGGAACCCGTCGCCGATCGTCTTGATCTTCTGGACGCCGTGCCGGGCGACGGTCGCTTCGAACTTCTCGATCTGCTGCTGGAGGAGCCGGACCATGTGTTCCGGCTGGTCTTGGTAGCGCTCGGACAGTTCGGTGAAGCCGACGATGTCCAGGAATAGCACGCCGACGCGCTCGTGGCGGCGCGGGCGGATGGTGCCGGTCTGCTCCCACTCGGCGACGACCGCCGGCGGGAAGATCGCCCGCACCAGCCCGGCGATGCGGGCCTGGTATTCCGACTCGCGGTCGCGCAGCCGCTTCTTTTCGAGGCAGCCGGTGATCCGGGCGCGAAGGAGTTCGGGCCGGACCGGGCGGGTCAGGTAGTCCTCGGCCCCGGCGGCGATGCACGCCAGGACGCTGTCGTCCTCGCCCAGCGCCGAGATCATGATGACCGGCAGGTGCCAGACTCGGGCGTCGGTCTTGAGCCAGCGCAGCAACTCCGGCCCGGTCATCCCCGGCATCATCACGTCGAGCAGGACCAGGTCCACCGGCGGCTTGTCGGCGGCGGTGAGCCGCTGCTGCGCCTCCGGGCCGCCGGGGGCGACCTCGACCTCGTGGCCCAGGTGGGCGAGCGCCCGGGCGATCAGGTCGCGGCCGAACTCGTTGTCGTCCACGACGAGGATGCGACCGGGTGCGGCGGCGTCGGTGCGGGCGCTGGTGCGGGCGACCTCGCCGGGCAGTCGAGCGAGCATGTCGCGGACGGCGGCGGCCTGCGGCGGCGGGGCGTGCGCCGTTAGGTTGAAGCGGACGACCGCCTCGATGAGTTCGATCACCCGGCGGGCGGCGGCGGTGGTGCGGGCGACGTCCGCGGCCAGGGCGGCGGCGACCGGTTCGGGCGCGCCCTCGGCGATGTCGTCGCAGGCCATGACGACGTAGGCGGCGGCGGCGCGGAGGTCGTGGCGCGCGGCGCGCCACTGGTTCGGGTCGGCGGGGTCGGTCCGGGCGTCGGGGGCGGTGAGCTTCTGGACGGCCGTGCGGAGGTGTTCGGCCCGATCGCGGATGCGGTCGGCCTCGCGCGCGGTCTCGGGGTCGCCGGCGGTGGCGGCCCTGGCGGCGAGCTCGCGGGCGTACTCGGCCAGTGCCGACGCGGGGGCGGTGAGTTCCTGGCGGAAGTACGCCACCCACGCCCGGCGGGACAGCCCGTCGGCCGGCGGCTCACTCGGCGGCGGGGTGGGCGGCAAGATGGGCACTCCGGGGCCGGGTCAGAATTTGGTGATCCATGCCTGCAAGGTGGTGGCCTTGTGTTTCACCCGGACCTCGGTCTTTCCGTCACCTGTAAGCCGGACAGTCTCCTCGGACGTGACCACCCAAACACCTCCGGGGACAGCCTCCGCTGCCAGGGCGGGCAGCTTGTGTTCCACCTCCAGCTTCCCGTCGGCCGAGTACCGCCGGACAGACTTGCGAAGGATGGCCACCCAGACAGCCCCGGTGGCCGAATCGACCGATACCTTGAATGGGATCGCAGCCCCCAGCTCGACCGTGCGAAGCAGGGTGCCGTCGTTGTCGAACTGGAGCAACTTGTTCTCGCTACCCGCAACCTGGGAATGCTTGCGGACGGCAACCCAGACCCGGCCAGTCGCGGGGTGGACATCCAGGGACGAGGCGCACCACGTCGAGATCGGCTGGGTGGACAGTACGGTGCCGTCCTTGGCGCTCATCTTGGTTAGGTTCGGCCCCGCGACCCAGAATGCCTTGCCCTTCGGGTCGTAGGCGATGTCGTACCCCTTGCCGTCGTGGGCCGCCACCTGCTTGCCTCGTCCGTCGAGTACGACTGTCCGCTCGCCATAGATCGTCCCCTTGGTGGTCAACACCCACAAGTTGCCGGTGTCGGGATCAACGGCCGCAGCCAACGCATGCATACCCTCCACCGTCAGTTGTTCCTTCCCCGCTCGGTCGTACTGATGGACCCGGTGCCCGACGATCTCAAGAGCCCACACCCGATTGCGGATCGTGTCGCTGGCGACCAAGCGGTTGCTGCCGATCGCCTGGCAGCCGTTAATCCCCGTGACCCGGAACATCAGCTTCCCGGACGGGCCGATGGCCGACAGGTTGTCCTCGTAGGCCGCCTTACCCTTGAAGTCCGGGTCGCAGTCGTCTAGCACGAACACCCCAATCCGGGGCGGTCCTCCCTTCGGGACCGGTGCGGCCGATACCATGCTTCCGACGGTCGCTGCCAACGCCACAAGACCGAGCAGTCGAGTGATCGTCATGGCTGGACTCCTTGACCGTGTCAGGGTGTCTGTCGCCCGACCAGTGCCCGAATCTTCGCCAGTAGCCGGTCCAGGTCCACGGGCTTGGTCTC
>DASSAT010000047.1:0-10791 GCA_035699305.1 Fimbriiglobus sp.
GTAGTCCGCTCGCTCCGCGAGCGGACGGCGAAGACCGCTCGCGGAGCGAGCGGATGGCGAAGACCGCTCGCGGAGCGCGCGGACCACATAAAACCGAACGACCGCTCGGGACCACTTGGACCCCGGCGGTCGCCCGGCTTCGCGGCCCCTTGGTCAGAGGGGCCGCTGGTCCCTCATCCGTTCCGCTTCGGTCGGCCGCGGGTAGTCCGACTCCCGTCGCCGGCCGTCGAGGCCCAGCCCCTCCGGGCCGATCAGCTTCGGCAACCCCTCCTGCACCGTCTGCTTGAGCGACGCTGCCGCCGAGGCGATCGCCGTCTCGCCGACCGCCAGCAACTCCCGGCCGACGCGGTCCATCAGGTCGTCCAGCCAGCTCGGTCGGCGTGGCGCGGCCGGGGTCGCCCCAAGCGGCGGCGCGGTCGAGGCCGGGGCGGCGTGCGGGGGCGGGGAGGCGGCGGCGGCCAACCGGGTGAACGACGGCTCGGACCGGCCGCGGAACACCAAAAGCCCGGTCATGAACCCCAAGGCCGTCGCTCCGCCGACCATCGCCCACGGATGCTCGCGGACGTGGCTCGACAGGTCGAACGCCGACCGCACCCGGGCGGACACCTCCTCGACCGACTCGGTCAGGGTGTCCTTGACGCTGGTCAGGGTCTCGGGGACCACATGCTTGACGGTATCCACGATGTTGCTCACCGTGTCGGAGGCGTTCTGGATCGTGCCCATGACCTGCTGTTCGAGGGCGGCGACCTTGTCCGTCAGGGAGGTGCGGGTGGCCTCCATCTCCCGCTCGATCACTTCTGGGGATTCGTGATCCATGACACGTTCTCCTGGAGGGCGTTGAACGACTTGTCTGGGAGCGGGTTGTAGGAGGCCAGGATGCGGCCGCCGATCACCGCCGCGATGATCCCGAGCAGCACGACCGCCCCGCCGACGATCGCCCAGCTGGCCGACATCGGCAGCTGCGCCTGCTCGTGTAGCACGTGCGCCAGGGCAACAATCAGCATGACCACGCCGACGGCCAGCAGCACCGCCCCGACCGACATGGCGAGGACGATCTGCTTGGTCTGGCGCAGGTCTTCCTTGAACTCGGACCGCACCATCTCGACCTGCTGCTTGAACAACCGCTCGGCGTCGGACACGATGCCGGACACCAGGTCGGCTACCGACTGCGGGCTTCCGACCACGGCGGGGGGGCTGTCTACGACGTTCGTGCTCATGATCGCTCCTCGGTCGCGCTTCGATCCGGTCTTGCGGAGTAATGGGCAACCGACGTGCCAATCCACCATCGACCGCATTCACCGGAAACGGAG
This sequence comes from Fimbriiglobus sp., assembly GCA_035699305.1. Classification (GTDB taxonomy): domain Bacteria; phylum Planctomycetota; class Planctomycetia; order Gemmatales; family Gemmataceae; genus DASSAT01. The sequence goes on from DASSAT010000047.1 coordinate 1,311, forward strand.
TTCGGAACGAGGATTCGGAAACGGAGTCACGACCCGGAATTGGGAAGTCGGTTGCCTTGCGCGAAGAGACGATCCGCAGATTCCGCAGATTTCACAGATTGGAAGACAGAAGAACTCGGTCCTATCTGTCTTCCAATCTGTGAAATCTGCGGAATCTGCGGATCGTCTCTTCGCGCATGCGACAGGGGTCACTACGGGTTGACCGTCGTGGTGGTGCGGACCTGCCGCTCCGCCACGATGGCGGCCGGGAAGAGCCGGAACGTCGGCCCCATCCCCGCCAGGGCGCCGAGGACCGCCGCCCCGATCGACAGCAAGGTGCCGACCAGGACGGACCAGGAGACGATCATCGCCGTCTGCCGGGCGGCGGCGATGGTCGCCGGGTCCTGGGCCTTGGCGCGGAGATAGTTGGGGTCGAGACCCTGCTTCCAGCCGTCGATCGTCTGCTGCGAGACGCCGGCCTGCCGGGCCGCGGCCTCCCAGTTGGAGGTGTCTGTGCCCTGGCCGACCAAGGCGGCCCCGAGCAGCGCGTTGTACCCGCCCTGGAGGCTCTGAGTGACCATGAAGACCGCCACCGCGGTGACGACGCCCCACGTCAGCACTCCGTGGATCCACGCCTCCTGGCGCGTCTCGCCGGCGGTCAGTTGGGTCGTCACCCAGCCGCCGACGAACATGGCGACGATCAAGCTAATGACGTTGGCGACCACCGCGATCCAACTCGCCGTGCCGGCCCGCACCCCCGCCTCGGTCAGCGACAACCCGACCCCGGCGAAGAACAGCCCAAGTATCAGGTACACCGCCAGGGCGATCAGGCTGCCGCCGATGACGGCGCCCCAGCTGACGCGGCTCTTCAAGCCGGCCACGTCCTCGATCCCTACGCTTACGCCGCGATCCATGTGTCGTCCTCCTGGTTGGTAACTCCCGGCGTTGGGTGGAATCCGTCGGGCGACCGCCGGCCGGGGAAGGGAGCAGGCAGAGACTATGCCAACCGCGCCGCCCTGGTCGGCCGCGCGTCCAACTGCTCAAGGGTGCGCACGTTCCCGTGCATCAGTGGGAGCAGGGTGGACTCGATCGCCACCCGGATTTCCGCCGGCAGGGCCGGGATGCGGCACGCCGATTCGTAGGTCTCGATGCCGTGCCGCTCGGCCCCCCGCAGCACCCTCAGGACGGCCCAGCGCGCTGACAGAGCAGTCGAGGCTTCGACCAGCGCGGGGAGCGCGTCCCACAGCCCCGGCCCGTCGGACGGCGGCTGGCCCAGGAGTACGACCCGCTGACGCAGAGTCGCGGCCGCGAGTTCGTGCAACCGGCGGACGGCGGTCAGGGTTTCCCGGTCGGCCGGCAGGACGGCCGCGGCGAACCGGTGACAGCGGACGGCGGCGAGTTCGTAGCGGAGCAGCGCGTTCAAACAACGGGCCGCAGGCGACAACGACGGGAGCATGGACCATCCTCGGTAGGGCGGCTTCCGTGCAGCAACCGGGATGCCGTGGCTCGGAAGAGAGGGGGTGAGAGGGTGAGGGCGTGAGGGGGTGAAAAGACTGGCTTTGTCACCCCCTCACGCCCTCACTCTCTCACCCCCTCATCTGCCGAACCCCCTCTCTTCCGAGTCTTCACGTCCGCCTGGTCGCGCCGATCACCTCCTTGACCACGTCGTCGGCGGTCGCCGGCGCCTCCTCCGGCTCGAAGACGATGCCGCCCTCGCCCTCCAGCCGGGAGATGTCGTCCGGGTTGACCACCTGCTGCGCGGTCGGCAGGTGCTGGAAGTCGCCGCGCAACGCCTTGAGCGCGACCTTCTCCTGCTCGATGTCGCTCCCCCGGCGCAACCCGAGTTGGTGGAACACGTACCCCAGCGGCGACCGCCGGCCGAACAGGTACGGCAACAGGAGCAGCCCGCCGACGCCGGTCAGGACCAGCCACCACGGGCTGAAAATGGCGGTCAGGGCCAGGCCGATTACGATCAGCAGCCCAGCCGTCGCCTTGGAGGCCCGGCCGGTCGTCCACTCCCGGTCGATCTGGGCGAGCCGCTCGGCGATGGCCTCCGGCCCGCCGTCGATCGCTTGCTTGAGCCGGCTCGTCAGTGCGTCCGGCTTATTCGTCGGGGCGACCCCCGGTGAGGTCATCGGTTGCGCGTTCATGGCACGCTCCTTTTCAACTTGCGGGGCCCGATCCCGGGCGATGTTGGAGAGCGGGGACCCATCCGCACCCCGGAATGGGGCACGACCCCCGTGGTGAACTGGTTGGATTTGGGGTGTCTACTTCGGTGCAACGGGCGTGCCAATGCCGTCAGGGCGTGACCCGGCCCAGATCGACCGCCGGACGAACCGGCACGGCAAGGGCTTGCGACGAGTCGTTCCGCCCGGAACGGGTGCCGTGCCGAGTGGCATAAACGTGGGTGAACTCCGCCCCGAAGATCAGGATCAGCGACGAGTAGTAGAACCAGGTGAGCAGCACCACGAACGACCCGGCCGCCCCGAACGGGTTGCCGACCGCCACCCGCCCGAGGTACAGCCCAATCGCGTACTTGCCGACCATGAACAACAAGGTGGTGATCCCGGCCCCGATCCACACGTCCGTCCAGCTCACGGACACGTCCGGCAGGACCTTGAAGATCATCACGAACAGCAGGTACGTCAGCACCACGGTCAGGAGCACGTCCCCGACCCAGAGCAGGCCGACCGATTCGGGGAGCCACTCCCGCAGCGCCGCGCTCAGCCCGCTCATCAGGGCGCTGGCCGCCAGCGACACCAGCAGCAGGAACGCCAGCCCGCAGACCATCGCGAACGACAGCAGCCGGTCTTTGAGCATCCCCCAGAGGCCGCCGGACGAGGACTTCTTCGGGTCCACGTCCCAGACGGTGTTGAGCGCGTCCTGGAGGGCGGTGAACACCCCCGTCGCCCCGACCACCAGTATCACCACCCCGATGACCAGGGACGTGATCCCGCCCTCGCCCGGCTGGCTGCGGGCGAGCATCGTCTGGACTGCCTCGGCCCCCTGGTTGCCGACCAGGTCCTTGATCTGGGCGACCACCTCGCCGCGGGCCGCCTGCTCGCCGAAGATCATGCCGGCAATGGCGATCACCACCAGCAGCAGCGGCGCCAGCGCCAGGGCGGTGTAGTAGGACAGGGCGGCCGCCAGCCGGAACGCGTTGTCGTCGGAAAACTCGGACCAGGTCTCTCGGGCCAGCTGCCAAGCGCTGCGGAACATGATTTCGGTCTCGACGTGGGGCGCGTGTCAGGTCAGCTCGCGGGGCGCGCGACGGCCGCCCAGCAGGAGCGACAGCACGAACAGCACCAGGAACACGAAGAACAGCACCCGGGCCGCGAGGTAAGCGGTGCCGGCGACGGTAGTGAACCCGAACAGCGCCGCCGCCAGGGTGACAACCAGGAACAGGAGCGACCAGCGGAGCACGGGCTTCTCCCGGGCCAGTTATAATGGGTGTTGCGGGCGCCGCCGGGACGGCAAGTTGCAGCGCCTGTGCCAAACCCGGACCGCGGTTCGGTGCGCCAGCCCGCCGATTCCTCACCGTATGAGGCCCAGCCATGCACCAGAACAGCCGTACCACTCAGAAGGTCTTCCAGACCGAGGCCGTGCGGGAGTGGGACCACCAGTCCGCCCCGTCGCCGGTCGGGCCCGAGGCGCCGCTTCGCGGCGAGCCGACGGGCGCCGCCCGGCGGCGCGAGCAGGCGATTCGGGAGCTGGCCTACGCGAAGTGGGAGGAGGCCGGCCGGCCGCCGGGGGACGGGGTGCAGTTCTGGCTGGCGGCAGAACGGGAGCTAAAGAGGTGATCTCCCGGGACCGCGGCCGTCCCGGCCGCTCTTGCTACACCCGTTGGCAAGCTGTCCAGGTCTCCAGGAAGCTTCCCGGCAGAGATAGCAAGAGCGGCCGAGACGGCCGCGGTCCCGGGGAGATCACCCGATGAACGATCGGATCGAGTCGAGGTTGGCAAGGTGTTCCCGGCACCGCGGCAGCAACCGGTTGCGGATCAGGTCCCGACACTCGGCCGGCAACTCCCCCTTCTCCAGCACGTCCGCATACTCCCGGGCCCCGTGCTCCTCGCCCTTGGTCAGGGCGGACAGGGTCGTGTCCGGCCCGAGCAGCTTGGCCGTCCCGGTCACCGCCTGGGCGAACCCGCCCCACACGCCGGACCCGCCCGCTGGGGTGCCGCCGAACTTCGCCACGTGCTCGCGGAGGAGCTGGGCGGTCTCCCGGTGGTCGTCGCGGATGCGGCGCAGTTCCTGGGCCGCGGCCGGGTACTCCTCGAACTTCGAAAGCGACTGGTCATAGGTTTCGACGGCCGACAGCTCACCCCGGAGCAGGGGGTTGAGCGCATCGACCGCCTGGGTCGCGGCGGTGTGGGTCATGGCGTCCTCCTGATGGTCTACCGCTCGTGGTGTCACGATGGCTGCCTCATCGGAACGCAACGGGCGTGCCCAATCCGCGAGACGAAAAAGCCCGGCGGCAGGCCGGGCGGGTCGGCGGGCGGACGAAGTGTCGTCGCTCGCCGGCTGCGTCGGTCTGCCGCCGGGGTGGGTCACGCGACCGGTCGGCCGCGGAGGGCGTTGGCGGCGAAGGAGATCACAGCCAGCACCAGGAACACGACGAACAGGATCCAGGCGATGTCCATCGACAAGCCGGCGACGCCGGAAGCGCCGAGGATCATCGCGATCAGGGCGATCACCAGGAATAGCAACGCGAGGCGGAGCATGGTGGACCTCTGGCGAGGTGCAGGTCGCGGGCACGGTGCCCGCTTCATGTTGGATCTGAGACGCAACCCCTGTGCCGGACTTTCCCCGGCGGCCGCGGCGACGGGAAATGTGAGCACAGTCGGCCGGAGAGGATACACGATCGAGCTTCGGAGGGGCCGCCAGGTTGAGCAGCCCGCCCCCGGTCGGACGGGCAACGAAGTGCCTCGCCGAATGGTGTGGCCCTTCTCAGTCGGGGCTGTGGCTCCGGCACATTGATTGCTCAATGCGAGTCCGGGCGGGCCGGCGTGCCCCGGCCACCCCGACCCCTCCCCACCGAGGCCAGCCATGTCGATACTGACCAACCCCGCGTTCGGCCCGAAGGTCGCCCTGATATACGTTACCGCGGGCGCCCTGATCGACGTCTGGGCCGCCATGTACTACTTCGCCTTCGGCCGCGGCAAGATGACCGACGCCAACCCCGGCGACGACAACTCCACCTGGTTCTGGGTAGCCGGGTTCTTCCTGACGGGGCTGGTGTTGATGGTGCTCGGGCTGGTGCTCGGGCCGCTGGGCCGAGCCGCCCGCGAGGCCGAGCTGCCGCCCCGGGAGGCGACTCGCGAGGAGGCCCGGATCCAGACCCAGGCGGCCGCCAACCCGAACCCGGCGGTGTCCGGCCCGGCCGCCGGGCTGACGCCCCCCGCGCCGCAGCCACCGGCCACGACCGGGTACGCGCAGCGGTCGATGTAGGCCGAACGCGAACGCGGTGAGGTGGTGCCCACTTTGAGGAAGCCCTGAGCACGACGCCAGATCGAGCGGGCGTTGCGGGCCGCGGATGCTCCGGTACAATCCCCGGAACATTTGTCCCCCGAAGGACGCCGCCATGCCGCCCGCCCAGGACGGGCTGTTCGCCGCCGAGCCGTTCACCGGGTTCGGCCTTAGCCGGTTCCGGCCCGCCGGCGAAGTGCCGGTCGGCCACCACGTCCGCGGCCGGTCGCAGGCGGCGCTCGGCCGGGAGATGAAAGCTCACGCCCCGAAGCTCCCCGGCGTCTACGGGATGCTCGACGCCCGGGGCCGGCTGGTCTACGTCGGCAAGGCGAAGTCCCTGCGCGCCCGGCTCTTGAGCTACTTCCGCACCGAGAGCCGCGACCCGAAGGCCGGCCGCATCATCGCCCGCACCCGCACGCTCCTCTGGGAAGAAGCCAACGACGAGTTTGCTGCGCTCTTGCGCGAGCTGGAACTGATCCGCCGACACCGGCCGCGGTTCAACGTACTCGGCCAGCCGGGGCCGCGGCGGTACGTCTACCTGTGCCTCGGCAAGGCGCCGGCGCCTTACGCCTACCTGACCCGCGACCCGACCGGCAAGGAGGTCGCCCGGTACGGCCCGCTCGTCGGCCGCGACCGCGCCGACGATGCGGTGCGCCGGCTCAACGACTGGTTCAAGCTCCGCGACTGCCCGACCACCGTGCCGATGGCGTTCGCCGACCAGCCGGAGTTGTTCCCGGACGGCGACCGCTCCGCCAAGTGCCTGCGGTTCGACATTGCCAACTGCCTCGGCCCGTGCGGCGGGCTGTGCACCCGCAAGGAGTACGCGGCCAACGTCCGCGCCGCTCGGGCGTTCCTCGACGGCCGGGACCGGACGCTCTTGAAGGAGCTGACCCAGCGGATGATGGCTGCCGCGTCCGAACTGCGATTCGAGCAGGCGATGGCACTGCGCGACCGGCTGCAACTGCTGGCGTGGCTGGACGACCGGCTGCGGTTCCTGCGGACGGCCCGGCAGGGCGGGTCGTTCGTCTACCCGCTGACCGGCCCGGCCGGCGGGACCGTGTGGTATCTGATCCACCACGGCGAAGTGCGGGCGGCCCTGCGCGAGCCGGTTTGCCCGGCGACGGTGACGGCAGCGGCGGCGCTGATCGGGCAGGTGTTTGCCGACCCGGGCGGCGGGGCGGTGACGGACCACACGGTCGATAGCGTGCTGCTGGTGACCGGGTGGTTCAAGAGGTACGCCGCCGAGAAGGCGAAGCTGATAACCCGGGCCGCGGCCCTCGCGTTCGCGCCGGCGGCCCGCCCCGCGGGCGACACGACTTTCCCACTCGCCCCGCCGCGCCGGACGGGGTAAACTTGCCGGTAACAGCCCCCGTGCGGGTTCTCCCACCCCGGCCGCTTCCCACGGCCCGAACCACCGTCCGCGAGGCCCCCATGCCCGCCCGGACCCTCACACTCGCCCTCGCCGTGGTCGCGCTCGGCTCCGCCTCGCGGCTAACCGCCGCGCCGCCGACCGCCGACGAACGCGCCGCGCTGGTCGGCTCGCCGACCGCGCTGGTCGTGTCTCCGGCCCGGGTGGACCTCGCCGGTCCGCACGCCGTTCGGCAGCTCGTCGTCACCGGCAAGTACGCCGACGGCAGCGTCCGCGACCTGACCCGGGCCGCGGACGTGACGATCGACGGGCCGGATGTCTTGACCATCGCCGAGGGGCTGTTCGTCCGCGGGGCAAAGAACGGCGCGGCGACGTTGACGGTGACGGCCGGCGGCAAGGCGGTGAAAGTCCCGGTCACGGTTGCGGACCTCGACGCCGTGCGGCCGGTCAGCTTCCGCAACGAGGTGATCGCTGCGTTCAACGTCGGCGGGTGCAACGCCGGCGCCTGCCACGGCACCCCGAGCGGCAAGAACGGGTTCAAGCTGTCGCTGCGCGGCTTCGACCCGGCGGCCGACTACCTCCAGCTCACCCGCGACCAGTTCGGCCGCCGCACCGACAAGCACGACCCGGCCGCCGCCCTGATCCTGCTCAAGGCGCTGGGCCGCGTCTCGCACGAGGGCGGCACCCGGTTCGCCGCGTCGAGCTACCCGGCCGAGATGCTATCCGCGTGGCTGCGAGAGGGCGTCCGCGACGACCCAGCGAACCTGCCGGCGGTGAAGTCGCTGCACGTCGCCCCTGGGCCGCGGGTGCTGCTCGCCCCGTCGAAGTGGCAACAGCTCGCGGTGACGGCGACGTTCGCCGACGACACCGCCCGCGACGTGACCCGGCTGACCGTCTTCAGCACCAGCGACCCGTCCATTGCCGACGTGGACCTCAACGGGCTGGTCGAGTTCAAGCGGCCCGGCGAGGTGGCGGTCCTGGTCCGCTACCTCCAGGAGCTGATGTCGATCCGGCTGACGTACCTGGAGCCGCGCGAAGGGTTCGTCTGGCCGGACCCGCCGGCCCGTAACTACATCGACACCCACGTCTTCGCCAAGCTCCGGCAGATGACCATCCTGCCGTCGGGGCTGTGCATGGACTCGGAGTTCGTCAGGAGGGCGTACCTCGACGCCTGCGGCCGGCTGCCGACCGCCGCCGAGGCACGCGCGTTCCTCACTGACGCCGACCCGGCGAAGCGCGACCGGCTCATCGACACGCTCGTCACCCGGCCGGAGTTCGCCGACTTCTGGACGTTGAAGTGGTCCGACGTGCTGCGGTCGAGCCGCAAGACGATCCAGGCGAAGGGCAGCTACGCCTTCCACCAGTGGCTCCGCGACCGGATCGCCACCAACGCCCCGATCGACGCGATCGTGCGCGAGCTGCTGACCGCAACTGGCGACACCTTCGCCAACCCGCCGGCCAACTACTACCGGATCGCCAAGGACCCGCAGAGCCTCGCCGAGGCGACGGCGCAGCTGTTCCTGGGCGTGCGGATGCAGTGCGCCAAGTGCCACAACCACCCGTTCGAGAAGTGGACGCAGGACGACTACTACGGCCTGGCGGCGGTGTTCGCCCGGGTGAAGTCCCGGCCGACGGCCGGCGCCGGCCCGAAGCCGGACCCGAAGGCGCCGACCGCCGAGGTGGTGACGATCGCCCGCAGCGGCGAGGTCACGCAGCCGCGGACCGGCCAGACGATGAAGCCGACCTTCCCCGGCGCCGGCCCGGCGGACGTGAAGCCCGGTCAGGACCGCCGGGCCGTCTTCGCCGCGTGGCTGACGGAGCCGGACAACCCGTTCTTTGCGAAGTCCGTCGCCAACCGCACCTGGTTCCACCTGATGGGCCGGGGCATCGTCGATCCGGTGGACGATTTCCGCGACTCGAACCCGTCATGCAACGACGAGCTGCTCGACGCGCTGGCGAAGGACTTCGCGGACCACGGGTACGACCTGCGACGCCTCGTCACCACGATCATGAAGTCGCGGACGTACCAGCTCTCGGCTCTGCCAAACGAGACGAACCAGGACGACGCCAAGTATTTTTCCCACGCGGTAACGAAGCTCCTGAGCGCCGAGCAGCTGCTCGACGCGCTGGGCGACGTGACCGGGGTGCCGGAGAAGTTCGCCGGGCTGCCGGCCGGCACGCGGGCGGTCCAGCTGCCCGACGGCGAGGTGAACCACCCGTTCCTCAAGACGTTCGGCCAGCCGGCCCGGGAGCTAGCGTGCGAGTGCGAGCGGGAGAGCGACGGCAACCTGGCGCAGGCGCTCCAGCTCATCAACGGCCCGACCGTCAACGACAAGGTCCGTAGCCCGAGCAACCGGCTGGCGGCGCTCCTGTCGTCGAAGAAGCCGGGCGAGCAAGTGCTGGAGGAGCTGTACTTCACCGCGCTATCCCGCGCCCCGGAGCCGGACGAGGTGACAGCGGCGCTGGCCCATGTCGCCCGGGCGAAGGATAAGCGCAAGGGTTGGGAAGATGTCCTCTGGGCGATCCTCAACACCCGCGAATTCCTGTTCCGGCACTGAAAGCAATGGCACGCGGATGACGCGGATTTCAGCGCGGATACACGCGGATCAGATCAGACAGAGATGAAGACAGGGTCAAGACGGTCGAGTATCCTGTTTTTGATCCCTGT
>DASSAT010000048.1:0-3959 GCA_035699305.1 Fimbriiglobus sp.
GTAGTAGGCACACTCCGTGTGCCGTCTCCGAAGAACGGCACACGGAGTGTGCCTACTACGCTCCCGGACGGTGGGTCGGCGCCCGCAGAGCCGGGCTTGACCCACCCTTCTATGAGAGCTACCGGGGCGTCAAGGGCTTCAGTAGGCTTTCGCAGCCGATCGGTGGGAAGGTCCCCGCCTTCTATCCGAGCATCCAGCCTTGCGGCCGTAGCCCCTATGGGTGTCCGAGAGACTTACCACCGAAGGCTGCCCCATCTACTTTCGGACCGCGTCCGACCACGGCCCAGGGTGGGTTCGAGCTCGCCTGCGGAGGGATCGGGACTCACCACCAACCGCTGCCACGTTCCGGTCGGACCTCCTCGTGGTTCTTCGAAACCCCGCACTCACGCCGCCAACGTCATCGCGTGCACCAGCCCACGGACCCAGCGATTGGCCACCGCCGCCGCCACCACACTGCCACTCTTGCCCCGACTGCGCATCGCATCGCGTAACTGCTTCCACCGCGGGTCCAGACGACCCAGCCGATGCGCCGCCTCGATCAACACCGTCCGCAAATAGGGGTTCCCCGCCTTCACCAGCCCCGCGTCGGCCTGCCGCTGGCCGCTGGAGGCATTGTGCGGCGTCAGGCCACAGTACCGCGCCAACTGCTTGCCGTTGCGAAACCGGTCAAACCGGCCGATCTCCGCACGCATCACCGCCGCCGTCACCAGGCCCACCCCCACTTGCCGCGTCAACTTCGCCACCACCGCGTCCTGCGCCACCAGCTTGGCGATCCGCTTCTCCACCGCCGCGATCTCCCCGTCGTAAAACGTCACGTGCCGTAGGTGCCGATCGATAACCCACCGAGCCTGGTCCGGTAGCGACGCCGCGGCCAACTCCGCCCGCCACGCCTTGGTCCACCCCCGCGCCGGCAACTTCACCCGACACTCGCGTAGCACCGCGCGCACCCGCAGCTTGATCGACCGACGCGTATCGACCAACTGCTGCCGCAGCCGCGTCACCCGCCGCAGTTCGCGGACCTCTTCGGGGGCCAACCAGACGGTGGGCAGATAGCCGACCCGCACCAGGTCGGCCAGCACGCGGGCGTCGGCCCAGTCGGTCTTGTCCGGCGTCTGCCGCATCCGCGACACGAACCCCGGGTGGGCCTGGCGGATGTCCCAGCCCTTCTGGGTCGCCAACTCGTCGGCCAGGTGGGCGGCTCCCGGGCACGCCTCGATGGCCGCCCCGCAGACGGGGCCCTGTCGCCGGACGAACTGGTCCACCTCGATGGCATCGTTGCGCAGGGAGCGGTTGGCGAGCAGGTGGCCGTCGGCCGCCAGAATGCACACCTGAATCGCGTTACTGTGGTAGTCGAGTCCGACGAACACCGGTACGGTACTCATGGCCTGTCGCTCCGGGGGGAAAGGGTTTGTTGCACAACCCCGTTCTACCCCGGCGACAGGCTCTCATCCCCATCTACAAGAAGCCTCAGTTCCCGCCCACCACCTTCGCGGCTTGCTCCTCGCGGAGCGGCTGCGGCAGGTGCTCGGCACGGACTTCGGCCCGCACTCGCGCGGCGCCCGGCGTCGCCGCTTCCAACTCCACCACGAACACCGCCGTCGCGCCGGCCGGCAACTCGTCCAGCACCCCGAACGTCACCGTCTGGCCGTCGAGCTGGCCCGGCTTGCGGTCGGCCCCGGTGCCGCGCAGCACCCGCAGCGGCTCCGTCGCCGTCGCGGAGACGATCACCTGCTTCGCTGGGCCGCTGCCGCGGTTGCGGACCGTCACCCGCACCGCTGCCCGCTTGCCGGCCGACACCAGCCCCGGCACGTCGGCCAGCTGTAAGCCCAGCGCCGGCTTGCCGACCACCGACACGGACACCTCCGCCTGCGCCTGCATAGGCACGTCCGACCCTTCGCCGTGCGCGGTCGCGGACACCGCGGCGCGATCCGTCAGCCGGTCGGCGGCCGCGGTCAGCCGCACCACCTTCTTGGCCCCGGGGGCCAGCGACCCGAGCCGCCACTCGGCCCCGTTGCCGCCGAGCCGTCCACCGTCCGTGGCCGACTTCGCCGTCAACGCCTCCGGCAAGTTGACCCGCGCCACCGCCTCCGGCACAGCCACGTCGCCCGCGTTCGTGACGCGCAGCTCCCAGTCCGCCTTCTGGCCGAGCGTCACGCTCTCCGGGCCGGACAGCGACAGCTTCAGCGCCGCATTACGGACTTCGATCGTCGCCTCGGCGCGCTCGTTGAGGCCGCCGTCGGCCGTCACGCTCACCCGCACCGTGAACTTGCCTTTCGCCTTCGCGGTCAGCGGCACCTCGACGCGCTTCGTGTCGCCCGGCGGCACGGTGCCGACGCGCACCTCGGCCGGGTTCTTGCCAGCGGCGTGCGACAGCCCCGGATCGAAGCCGACCCAGGCGGTCGCGTTCTCCAGCGGCGCCGCGCCGGGGTTCGTCACCGCGACGCGGGCCGTCAGCGGGTCGCCGACGCCAGCGTGCGACGGCAGCTCCAGCGCGACCTTCAGCCCGGCGGTGTCGGCGGACACCACCGCCCGCGACTCGGCGCGAACGCCGTCGGAAGTCTCCGCCGACGCGGGGACCGTCAGCGACCCGCGCCGCGTCGGCCGCACCGTCAGCGCCACGGTTTGCTTGCCGCCGGCCGACACCGGGTCGAGCGTCCAGATCAGTTCACCGTCGCGGTTGCTCGTCGGCGGCGGGTCGGCGCGGACGAACTCGGCCGCGTCCGGCAACGCCGCCTTCACCGTCACCGGCCGGCTCTCCGCCTTGCCGGCGTTCGAGACGGTCAGGTTGAACACCGTGTCGCGGCCGACCGCGGCCACCTTCGGCGCGCCGGCGTCGAACGAGAGCTGCGCCGCCGCCCACTCGACCGTCGTCACCTTGCGGCCGACCACCGTGCCGTCGCCGACGCCCTTCGGGTCGGGCTTCACCACCTCGACCGCGATCCGGGTCGTGCCGGCGTGCGGGGTCGGCTGCACCACCCGGACGGCCGCCTTGCCGTCGGCGTCGGCGGACACCTCCGCCTCGGTCTGCCCGCCGCCGGAGAGCGAAGCCGCCGTCCCGGACCCCGGCACCGACACCAACTCCGCCGGCGCGCCGTCGAGCACCCGATAGCGGACCCGCAGGCCGTCCGGCGACTCCGGGCCGCGGAACCGGTTCAGCTTGGTGAGCAACTCGGCGTCGCCGCCGGGCCGGGAGACGGCCGGCGACGGGAAGTCGAACCGCGAGTCGGACCAGACCAGCTTGACGACGACCCGAGCCTTCTCCCGGTCGGGCATGTCCGGGGCGCGGGCGGTGACGGTCGTCTCGCCCTCGACGGCGGACGCGACCACCACCCACGTCTGCCCGGCGCGGACCTTGAAATCGTCCGCGGGGTCGTCGGTGCCGCGGTCCCCGTTGTGCTCGAAGGAGTTGGTGTAGGTGACGGCCGACCGCGAGTCGGGGCGACGGCCGCGGCTGAGCAGCGCGCGGCGGAACAGCAGCCCCGACTCGTCCGCGGCGACGACGTGGCCGGGGCCGTCCAGCGCCCACTCGATCCGCTCGTTGCGCCGGGGCTGGCCGTCGGCGCCGTAGACGGTGGCGACGAGCACCTGCCTGGCCTTGGTCGGGTTGGCGGCCTCGGCTGGCGATACCTCCAGCCGGGCGGCCTCGGGGCCGAGGGCCAGCCGCGAGCGGAGCGAGTCGGCGGAGGGCAACTCGAGCGCGGACCGGTCGCGGCGGTCGGTGTGGCACCCGGCGGCGACCGCGGCGACGAGAAGCCAGGCAATCCGGCGAAGGGCGGGGGGCATCGGAACTCGCTCCGGCTGGCGGCGGCGCTATACGCCGACCGGGCCGCCCCACGCAACCCGGATTTCGGACGGCCGCGGTTCGGGAAAATCGGCCCGATGGGCGAACGCCTATTTCCGCGGTGTCCCACAGCGCTTACCATGATTTCGTAAAGGTCGTTTAGCTCTGCCTGCCTGTG
>DASSAT010000049.1:0-4326 GCA_035699305.1 Fimbriiglobus sp.
CCCAGCTCGACCGTGCGAAGCAGGGTGCCGTCGTTGTCGAACTGGAGGATTATGTTCTCGTCTCCCGGAACCTTGTCGTCTTTACGGATGGCGACCCAGACCCGGCCGGTCGTGGGGTGAACGTCCAGGGACGAGGCGCACCATGTGGCGATCGGCTGAACGGACAACACGGTGCCGTCTTTGGCACTCATCTTGGTGAGGTTCCGTCCCGCGACCCAGAACGCCTTACCCTTCGGGTCGTAGATGATGTCCCACCCGTTCACCGGGTGGGTCGCCACCTTCTTGCCACGAGAGTCGAGAACGATTGTCTCCCCGGTCTTGATTCCGTTCTTACTGATCAGCACCCACAGATTGCCGGTGGTCGGATCGACAGCGGCGGCCGACACCTGCACGTCGTCCACCGTCAGTAGTTTCTTGCCCGAATGGTCGTATTGACAGATCCTTTTTCCGGCGTACTCAAGGGCCCACACCCGCTTGCGGTCCGGGTCATTAGCGATGATGTGGTTGCTGCCAATGGATTCGCAGCCGTTGACCCCGGAGACCCGGAACACCAGCTTCCCGGACGGGCCGATGGCCGACAGGTTGTCCTCGTAGGCCGCCTTACCCTTGAAGTCCGGGTCGCAGTCGTCCAGGACGAATACCCCGGCCGGCGGCAATCCCCCCTTCGGGACCGGCGCCGCCAGGCTCAAACCCCCGGCCATCACCAACGTCACCGAGCCGAGAAGTCGAGTGATCGTCATCATGGACTCCTTGACCGTGTCAGGGTGTCTGTCGCCCGACCAGTTCCCGAATCTTCGCCAGAAGACGGTCCAGGTCCACGGGCTTGGTCTCGTACTCGTCGGCGCCGGCGGCGATGACCTGGTCGCGGTCCTCCTGCATCGCGTGCGCCGTCAGCGCGATCACCGGGATGGTCCGCGTCGCCGCGTTCGCCTTCAAGCGCCGCGTCGCCTCGAACCCGTCCACCACCGGCATCTTGATGTCCATCAGCACCACATCCGGCTTCTCGGATACCGCCTTGGCGATGCCCTCGTCGGCGGACGTGGCCGACACCACCTCGAACCCGCGCCGGGTCAGGCGGCGGGCCAATAGCTCAATGTTCGCCGGCTCGTCGTCCACGATCAACAGCTTGGGCATCCTAGCCGTCCCCTCTTGTTCCCTCCCCCCCTTGGAGGGGAGGGTTAGGGTGGGGGGTGAACGTTCACCCCTCCCCCGGCCCCTCCCCGAAGCGGGGAGGGGAGGAAGACAGACAGACCACTCTTACTCCCCCTCCCCGCTTCGAGGAGGGGGTTGGGGGGAGGGGTTGAACCCCCCAACGGGGGAGGGAGTAAAAGCCGGCGTGCCTCGTGCCTTCGCCCGCCGCGCGTGGCTACGGACCAGGGCCACCAGTTCCTCCAGCCGCGACAGGTTCCCCTTCGCCAGGATGCGCGCCACCCGGCCGTTGAGCCGCGTGTGGTCATCGCTGGTCAGGTCCTTCGCGGTCAGCACGATCACCGGCGTCCGGCTACCGGGGAACCGCTTCGGGAACTCGTCCAGGAAGCCAAACCCGTCCACCCCCGGCATCATCAGGTCGAGCAGCACCAGCGCCGGCGGGTCGGCCGCGACCATCCGCAGCCCGGCCTCGCCATCGGCCGCTTCGGTTACTCGCCAGCCCTCCGACTCCAGGTTGCGGCGGACCAACTCCCGGCACTCCGGGTCGTCGTCCACGATCAGCACCGGCGCCGGCCGGCCGGGCGAGTGATACCTGCGCAGGATAGCCCCGAGCCGTGCCCAGTCAATCGGCTTGGTCAGGTAGTCGGCCGCCCCCAGCGCGTAGCCGCGGCCGCGGTCGTCCACGATGGTCAGCAGCACCACCGGTACGTCGCACGTGGCCGGGTCGGCCTTCAGGTCCGTCAGCACCGCCCAGCCGTCGGTCCCCGGCATCATCACGTCGAGCGTGATGGCGACCGGGTGGAGTTGCCGCGCCAGCCGCAGCCCGTCGGGGCCGTTGGTCGCGGGCACGACGCGGAACCCCTCCTTGCCGAGGAACCGGCCCATCAACTCCTGCACCGCCGGGTCGTCGTCGATCACCAGCACGGTGCCGCCGCTCGGGGGCGGGGTGGCGACCCCGTCGCCATCGGTCAGGGCCGGCACCTCCAGCGGGGTGTGTCGTGGGACCGGCTTGCCGGCGTCCGGGCGGACCTCGGCCGGCAGCCGGACCACGAACTCCGAGCCGCGCCCCAGGACGCTCGTCACCCGGATCGGCTGGCCGCCCATCAGGTCGTTGAAGCTCTGGGTGATCGCCAGCCCCAGCCCGGTCCCGCCGGACTCGCGGGTCGTCGTCGGGTCCGCCTGGTAGAAGCGCTGGAACAGCCGGCCGACCTGGTCCGGCGTCAACCCCTTGCCGGTGTCCGACACCGCGAACTCGACCCACCTCTTGCCCGCTTCCTCCACCCGCCGGACGCGCAGCGTCACCTTCCCCTGGCGCGTGAACTTGAAGGCGTTCGACAGCAGGTTGATAAGGATTTGCCGGACCCGCCGCTCGTCGGCGGTCATCGACCCCAGGTCGTCCGGGGCGTCCGTGAGGAAGACGTTCTGGTTCTTCTCGGCCAGCGGCGCCACCAGCGTGCGCACGTCCTTGACCAGCCCGTCCAGGTCGAACTTGGCGACGGACAGCTCCATGCGGCCGGCGGATATCTTCGCCAGGTCGAGCAGGTCGTTGATGAGGTCCAGCAGGTGCCGGGCGGCGGCGAGTATCTTGTTGAGGTCCGGGACCAGCTCCGGCCGGCCGGCGTCCTGGGCCTCTTCCTTCAGCGCCTCGGTGAAGCCGATGACGATGTGCAACGGCTGCCGCAACTCGTGGCTCATGTTGGCGACGAACGTATCCTTGGCCCGACCGGCGGCCTCGGCCTGCCGCAGCGCCACCTCCAGCTTGGTGTTCGTCTCGGCCAACTCCGCCGTCCGCAGCCGGACCCGGTTCTCCAACTCCTCGTTCATCCGGGTGATCTGCTCCTCGGCCGCCTTCTTCTGGCTCACGTCGCGGAAGACGCACGTCACCACTTGCCGGTCGCGCAGGGCCACCGGCCGCAGCGTCACCTCCAGCCAGAAGACAGACCCGTCCTTGCGGACGCCGCGGACGGCGTCGAAGAACGGGCTGCCGCGGCTGACCGAGGCGGCGGTCCCGCCGAGCGGGTCGGTCGGGCGGTCCGGGTCGGGGACCGGGTCGGCGAGCATCTCCGTGACCCGCCGGCCGATCAGGTCCTCCGGCCGGTCGTAGCCGAACATCTTCGCCGCGGCGCGGTTGGCCTCCTCGATGGTGCCGTCCCCGGCGGCGACGACGATCCCCTCGCCGGCCGCCCGCAGGATCGTCTGGAACCGGGCGGCGTCGTCGCGCAGCCGGGTCGCCATGTCGCGCAGCGACCCGGCCAAGAGCGTCACCTCGCGGCAGCCGCCGCCGGCCAACTCGACGGCGGCGGTCGGGTCGGAGAGCTTCTCGGCGGAGCCGGCCAGCCGGCGCAGGCTGCGGGTCAGCACCACGACCAGCGTTACCGTCATGAACGCGGCGATGGCGACGGTCGGCAGCACCCACCGCCACAGGATGCGCATGAACTGGGTGTCGATGTCCTCGTGCAGCTCCTCCAGGGACGCGGCGACGATCAGCCGCGGCGGCTCGGTCCCGTCGGTCTCGTCCATCCGCAGGTGGGTGAGCTGGCCTTGGAACGTCTGGCACCGCAGCGGGCTGATCCAGTTGACGCGGGCCTTCGGGCCGCGGGCCGCCTTCCACCAGTCGTCCACGACCTTCGACGCCCGCTCGACTCTGGCCCGGTCCGGGTGGGACAGCTCGATGTAGGAGTTGGCCGGGGTCAGTTCGCCGAACCGGAACCGCGGGTCGCCGCGGCCCTCGGCGGCCAACCGCTCGTTGATGTCCTTGAGCCGGTCGGCGGCCGCGTCGCCGAGTAGGTCCTCCAGCACGCCGCCGAACTGCCCCTTGCGGTAAACGTAGGCCAGGGCCGGGACGGCGACCCCGGGCAGTCGCACGCCCCCCTCGCGGACCATCCGGGCGTGGCGGGCGTCGCGGGCGGCCTCGTCCTCGGGGCCGTCCACGAACGCCCGGTCGGGGTACGCCCACGGGATCACGTCCTGGACGCGCGCCCCCCGGGCCACCAACTCCGGGTCGGGGTGGATCAGCAGGGTGCCGTCCGGGCGGGTGACGATGAACTGGTGCCGCGGCGAGGCGCGGGAGCGGTTGGAGACGTAGTGGGTGAAGTCGATGAGCACGACCAAGAGATCGGCGGCGCGGCGGTCCACCCACCGGGCCGGCCAGCCGACCGCGATCAGGCACCGGGCGGG
>DASSAT010000050.1:0-3360 GCA_035699305.1 Fimbriiglobus sp.
CACGTGCAGGCGAGCCGCCTGCACCACGACTCGGCAACGTTGATCGTCCTTCCGCGACCCCGCCCCGTCCGTTACGATGGGATCGGTTCCCGACCCCAGCTCTACGGAGGCCACATGTCTGCCGCGGGTTCGCGCGGGCCGTCGGCCGGCCGTCGCTTGCGGGACGCCTGGTCCGAGGGACCGGTCGCCTTGCCGGGGGCGTTCAACCCGCTCGTGGCACGGATCGCCGAGCGGGTCGGGTTCCGGGCCGTGTACCTGTCGGGCGGCGCGCTGTCCGCGGGGAACGGGGTGCCGGACGTCGGACTGCTCTCGCTGACCGAGTTCGTTGACGAGGCCCGACGGATCGCGCTCGCCACCACCCTGCCCCTCGTCTGCGACGCGGATACCGGGTTCGGCGACGCGATCAACGTCGAGCGGACGGTCACCCAGTTTGAGGCCGCCGGGGTCGCGGGGATTCACCTGGAAGACCAGCAGTTGCCGAAGCGGTGCGGACACCTGTCGGGCAAGTCGCTGGTTGAGCCGGAGGCGATGGCGGCGAAGTTGCGGGCGGCGGTCGCCGCGCGGCGTGATGCGGACTTTGTCGTCATCGCCCGGACCGACGCCCGTGGCGTGACCGGGTTCGAGGATACCGTCCGCCGGGCGAGGCTGTATCTCGACGCCGGGGCGGACGCGATCTTCCCCGAGGGGCTGGAGTCGGCCGACGAGTTCGCCCGCTTCGCTCGGGAAGTGCCGGCCGTGCTGCTGGCGAACATGACCGAGTTCGGCCGCAGCCCACTGCTGGACGTGGCGACCCTCGGGGCGATGGGCTACCGGCTGGTGCTGTTCCCGCTGACGGCGTTCCGCGCGGCGATGAAGGCCGCCGAGGAGACGCTGGCGGACCTGTACCGGGCCGGCGAACAACGGGCGTCGGTGCCGCGGATGCTGACGCGGCAGGAGTTGTACGACCTGCTCGGATATACGGAGTACGAGGCCCGGGACCGAGCGTACTTCGGCGGCCGACCGGCGAACCCCGAGCGGTAGCGAGTGGGTAGCTACCCGCGATCGGACGCTCGGGGTCAAACCAATAGCGCGACCCTTGCCACAACCACCCCCTCGCTACCGCTCGGGGTTCGCCAGGAGGATACTCAATGACCGCGCCCTACTCCCCCGGTCTCGAAGGCGTGGTCGCCGGCGAGACCGCCGTTTCCACCGTCGAAGGCGGGCTGCGCTACCGCGGCTACCCGGTCCCCGAGTTGGCGGAGAAGGCGACCTTCGACGAGGTGGCGTACCTGCTGCTCTACGGCGAGCTGCCGACGGCGGCGGAGTTGAAGGCGTTCCAGGCCCGGGTGGCAATGGCCCGCCGGCTACCGGAGGCGGTCAAGCAACTCTTCCACGCCCTGCCGAAGTGGGCGTCGCCGCTGGACGCCCTTCGCACCGTGGTCAGCGCCCTGGCCCACTTCGACCAGGACATGGCCGACAACTCCCACGAGGCGACCGTCCGCAAGGCCGAGCGGTTGCTGGCGCAGATGCCGGTCGCGGTGGCCGACCAGTACCGCATTGCCAAGGGGCTTCAGCCGGTCATGGCCAAGCAGGAGCTATCGCACTCGGCGAACTTCCTGTACATGCTCCGCGGCACCGAGCCGACGGCCGAGGAGGTCAAGGCGCTGGACGTGTCGATGGTCCTGTATGCCGAGCACGAGTTCAACGCCTCGACGTTCACCGCCCGGGTGATTGTCTCAACCATGTCCGACCTGCACTCGGCTGTGACCGGGGCGATCGGAGCGCTGAAAGGTCCACTCCACGGCGGGGCGAACGAGAAGGTGATGGACGTGGTCCGCGCTGCCGGCGGGCCGGCGAGTGCCGAGGCGTGGACGCTCGACGCCCTGGCCCGCAAGGAGCGGATCATGGGGTTCGGCCACCGGGTCTACAAGACCGGCGACGTGCGCGCCGGCATCCTCAAGACCTACGCCCGCCAGGCGGCGCAGACGAAGGGACCGGACTACCTGAAGTGGGAGGACACGGCCGACGCGATCGAGCGGGTGATGGCCGCGCAGAAGAACATGCACCCAAACCTCGACTGGCCGGCCGGTCGGCTGTACCACGCGATGGACCTGGAGATTCCGATCTATACGCCGATGTTCGCCATGGCGCGGGTAGCCGGGTGGTCGGCGCACGTCATCGAGCAACTCGACAACAACCGCCTGATCCGCCCGCGGGCGCTGTACACCGGCCCCGCCCTGCGCCACGTCATGCGGATCGCGGAGCGAGGCTGACAATCGCAACGAAGGAAGCAGTCCGATGCAACCGGTTGTCCCCACGCTGCGGATCACGAACTACGCCCGAAGCAAGGCGTTCTACGTCGATGGGCTGGGTTTCCAATTCGACTGGGAACATCGTTTCGAGCCGCACTTCCCGGTCTTCATGCAGGTCAGCCGCGACGGGATGGCGATCTTCCTGACCGAGCATACCGGGGATTGCCCGGCGGGCGGTCTTGTTCACTTCTACGTCCCCGACGTCAATGTCTGGTACGCCGAGTTTCAGGGTAAAGGAGTCCCCGTCCAGGAGCCGCCGAGCGAGAGTATAGAAGGACTCTGCGACATGACCGTTCTCGATCCTGACGGCAACAAGCTCCGGTTTTGCACCCGGCTGAAGGACTGATCGAGGACCTGAGCGGGGCGGGCGGTAGGCGACTTTTCCCCGAACGCTACTGGTCCGTCCTCCAGGCACCGCTACAATCACACTCTTCCATCGCAAGTAGTTCGGAGCGGGTCATGTACGCGATCATCGAAGACGGCTCTCGGCAGTACCGGGCGGAAGAGGGTGCCCTGATCGTCCTCGACTACCGGGACGCCAAGCCGGGCGACACCCTGGAGTTGAGCAAGGTGCTCCTCCTCCAGGATGGCGGCGCGGCGAAGATCGGCCGACCGCTCGTCGGCGGGGCGAAGGTCGTCACGGAGGTGGTGGACCTGCCGAAGAAGAAGACCGTCATCCAGAAGTTCAAGCGCCGCAAGAACTACCGGCGCCTGAAAGGCCATACCCAGCCTCACGTCCGCGTGCGGGTCAAGCAGATCGTCGGCTAACTTGGCACTTCTTCGCATCGAGCCGGCCGCGGGCAAGTTCGGGTTGCATTCGTGGCTGATTTGTTTCAATCTCTGCGCCAATGTGGTCCGGTTGCTCTGTCGAAATGCGGGTGATGTGACGGTCCTGTCTTCAGCCCGAAGGGCTGGGAGTTCTCAGCCCAGGACGCAGCCCTGGGGACGCGGCCCCACCGGCTCCGAGCCCTGAAAGGGCGAGACAGCCGTGTGTCGCCCTTTCAGGGCTGCCGAGTGGTTGGCCTCCTCTCAGGGCTGCGCCCTGGGCTGAGAACTCGCAGCCCTTCGG
>DASSAT010000051.1:0-2168 GCA_035699305.1 Fimbriiglobus sp.
CTGGACGATGTTGGCGTGCGTCACCCGGGCGACGGCCTCGGCCTCGGCCTGGAACCGGGTCAGCGCCTGCGGGCTGTCGGCCAGTTCGCGGCTGAGGATCTTCAGCGCCACGTCGCGCTTGAGCGACAGCTGCCGGGCGAGGTACACCTGCCCCATCCCGCCCTGGCCGAGCTTGCGCAGCACCCGGAAGTCGCCGAGCGTCCGGCCGGTCAGGTCGGGCGGCGGTTCGGCACGGGGATCGACCGGCTCAGCCACGGCGGGAAGCCCTCCAGAGAACGAACCACAGAGTCACAGAGGACACAGAGACAAGACACACAGAGGAAGACAGGAAGATTGAGTTCGAAGACAGAAGAAGGGGTCTACCCCGGTCCTGGTTTTGAACCCTGTTTCTCCTCTGTGTTTCTTCCCTCGGTGTCCTCTGTGACTCTGTGGTTCGTTCCGTCTTCACAACTGCGTCTCGGCCACTTCGATCGCCCGGAGCAGGCCCATCGCCTTGTTGACCGTCTCCTGGTGCTCGGCAGTTGGGTCGCTGTCGGCGACGATGCCGGCCCCAGCCTGCACGTCCGCGACGGCGCCGCGGATCACCATCGTCCGCAGGGCGATGCAGGTGTCGGTGTTGCCGCCGAAGTCCACGTAGCCGATGGCGCCGCCGTAGGGGCCGCGGCGGTGCGGCTCCAGCTCGTCGATGATCTCCATCGCCCGCACCTTCGGGGCGCCGCTGAGCGTCCCGGCCGGCAGCGCCGCCCGCATCGCGTCGAACGCCGTCTTGCCCGGCAGCAGCGTCCCGGTCACGGTGCTGGAGATGTGCATGACGTGGCTGTACCGCTCGACGGTCATCAGGTCCGTGATCTTCACGCTGCCGAGTTCCGCCGCTCGGCCGACGTCGTTGCGGGCCAGGTCCACCAGCATGATGTGCTCGGCCCGCTCCTTCGGGTCGGCCAGCAACTCCGCGGCGAGTTCCTTGTCCTCCTCGGCGGTCGCGCCCCGGCGACGGGTGCCGGCCAGCGGGCGGACGGTCATCTCGCGGCCCTCGACCCGGCACATGATCTCCGGGGACGCGCCGACGAGGGTGACGTCGCCGGCCTCCAGGTAGAACATGAACGGGCTGGGGTTGATGACCCGCAGCGCCCGGTAGATGTCGAACGGCCGGGCGGTCGTCTCGGTGCGGAACCGCTGGCTGAGCACGATTTGAAAAGCGTCGCCGGCGTGGATGTACTCGACCGCCCGGCGGACGGCCTTTTCGTAGCCGCCGGGGGGCAGGTTCGACACGAAGCGAGGGGCGAGGGGCGAGGGGCAAGGGGCGATGAGTGGACCGGCGGGGTCGATGTCCACGGGCGATAGGTCTGTCGTGGGTTTCCCAAGCTTCGCCACCAACTCGTCAACCCGTCGGCAGGCGTCGTCATACGCGGCCCGGCTTTCTTCCTCCCTTGCCCCTTGCCCCTTGCCCCTTGCCCCTTCCAGGTGCGCGTGCGCCACCGCGTAGACGACCTTGGTGATGTGGTCGAAGATCACCATCCGGTCGTAGAAGCCGAAGCTCAGGTCCGGGACGTGGCGGTCGTCCGGCGGAGCGTTCGGCAGCCGTTCGACGTAGCGCACGGTGTCATAGCCAGCATACCCGACCGCGCCGCCGCAGAAGCGCGGCAACTCCGGCAGGTTCGGCGACCGGTATTCGCCCAGCGCGAACTCGAAGTCTTTGAGTGGGTCGGCCGAGTTGAAGGTCGTCCCATCGCCGAGGCGGACCTCGTTCTGGTACGCCTCGATCGTCTGGAACGGCCCGGCGCCGAGGAAGCTGTACCGGCCGACGCGCTCGCCGCCGACGACGCTCTCGAAGAGGAAGCAGCCGCCCGGCTCGCGGATGGCCCAGAACGCGGAGACCGGCGTCAGCGCGTCGGCCACCAGCCGGCGGTAGACCGGGACGACGGTGTGGGCGCGGGCCAACTCGGCGAACTGGTCGAACGACGGGCGGTGCGGCATCGGGGTGCTCGGCGGGGAGGGGGCCGCGGTTATTCTGGCGACCCCCGCCGCGCCGGCCAAGCCCGGCTGGAGCGCACTTTAGAGTTCATACGGCGGGGGTTGGTTTTGGTTCCCTCCCCCCTTGGGGGGGAGGGTTAGGGTGGGGGGGTCGGCTGGACGAGTCGGAGGCGATCCCTCGGCGCGGTTGACGCTCT
>DASSAT010000052.1:0-2057 GCA_035699305.1 Fimbriiglobus sp.
CTCTGTGCCTCTGTGGCTAGTCTTCTCCGAGGGCTATCCGTGACCGCGAAGATCCCGATCGTCGGCGTCGGCCCGGACGGGCTGGAAGGGCTGACCGCCCGCAGCCGGGATTTGCTCACCGCCGCCGAGGTGGTGTTCGGCTCAGACGCCGCGCTGCGGCTGCTGCCCGAACTCAAGGCCGAGCGGGTGCGGATCGGGGCCGACCTGCCGGAGGTGGTCGAGAAGCTGCGGGCCGGCCTCGGCCAGAAGCGGATGGCGATCGCGGCGACCGGCGACCCGCTGTTCTACGGCACCGCGCGCTACCTGTGCGAGCGGGTCGGGCCGGAGTTCTTCGAGGTGGTCCCGCACGTCAGCAGTATGCAACTGGCCTTCGCCCGGGCCAAGGAGACCTGGGAGGAGGCGTACCTGACCGACCTGTCGGCCCGCTCGCTCGACGACGTGCTGGACAAGGTCCGCACCGCCGAGACGGTCGGCCTGTTCACCAGCGACGACTACCCGCCCAACCGGGTCGCCCGGGAACTGTTGGCCCGCGGGATCGACTACTTCCGGGCGTTCGTCTGCGAGAACCTCGGCGGCAAGGACGAGCGGATCACCCAGGGGGAACTGTCCGAGTTGCAGGACATGCGGTTCGATCCGCTGAATATCCTGATCCTCCGCCGCAAGCCCGACCGCCCGGACCGGCCCCAGGTGGGGGCGAAGCTCCGCCGGTTCGGCAACCCGGACGACGTGTTCGCGCAGTCCCGGCCGAAGACCGGCCTGATTACGCAGGCCGAGGTGCGGGCGGTGGCGCTGGCGCAGATGGACCTGCACCCCGGCGACGTGGCCTGGGACGTGGGGGCCGGGTCCGGGTCGGTGGCGATCGAGATGGCCAGCCTGGTCGCCCCGGGGACGGTGTACGCCATCGAGCAGGACGCCGCCGACTTCCACCTGATCGTGGCCAACGCCGAGACGTTCGGGGCGGCCAACGTCAAGCCGGTATCCGGCACCGCCCCGGCGGTGTTCGCTGAGCTGCCGGCCCCGGACGCGGTGTTCGTCGGCGGCAACGGCGGCGAGGTGGCGCGGCTACTGGAGGCGTCGTTCGCGGCGCTGCGGCCCGGCGGCCGGCTGGTGGCGAACGTCGGCACCCTGGAGATGATCTCGGCGACGTACGCGGTGCTCAAGCGGCTGGCCGCCCCGGTAGACGTGCTGCTGATGAGCCTGGCCCGCGGGGTCGAGCAATTGGAGAGCCTGCGGTTCGAGGCGGTCAACCCGACGGTGTTGTTGCGGGTGTGCAAGCCGGGGTAGCAGCGAGGCATTCACCACAAAGGCACAAAGGTCACACAAGGACACACAAAGAAGAAGCGAAGCCCTGTCTTCCTTTGTGTCTTCTTTGTGTGACCTTTGTGCCTTTGTGGTGAACGCCTTGGGTCGGGCACACCTTGCCGCAGACCGAGGGCGCAATACCTTTACGCCGCCCATCTCGCCTAGGAGGACTCCACATGAAGGCGCTGTTCTCGGTGTTGGCGATCGGGCTGCTGGTCGCGGCCGACCGGAGGCCGGGCAACGAGAATCGGGACGAGGGCAAGCCCTCGGGGACGTGGACCTTCGTCAAGCACGACGTGGACGGGAAGCCGACCCCCGACGACGAGTTGAAGGCGATGACCATCACCTTCGAGGCGGACAAGTTCGTCATCAAGAAGGGGGACGAGGTGATGGAGGCTGGGACGCAGAAGATGGACCCGTCGAAGAAGCCGGCCGAGGTGGACGTGACGATCACCGAGGGCGAGCGGAAGGGGCAGACGCAACTGGGCATCTACGAGATGACCGGCGACACCCTGAAGTACTGCTTCGCCATGGAGGGGAAGGTGCGGCCGAAGGAGTTCAAGAGCGGCTCCGGCCTGATCTCCGGTGAGTTGCGGAAGAAGAAGTGAGGGCCGCGCCGAGTCGGTCCCACGGGGCGGGCGTCGGCCCGCCCCGTCCGCTTCCCGGCTGCGGCTCGTTCCCGGCGAACCCCGAGCGGCAGCGAGGGGGTAGTGGGGGCAACCCCTCCCCCCAACCCCCTCCCCGAAGCGGGGAGG
>DASSAT010000053.1:0-3486 GCA_035699305.1 Fimbriiglobus sp.
CTGGTGAAGAAGGAGCGGTGCGACTACCTGCGGCCCACGGTGATGCACTGCGACAGCCCGGACGCCGCCATGGCCAAGAAGGAGTACATGTTCCCGTTCTGCACCGTGGTCAAGTGCCCGCAGGACCAGATGCTCGATAAGATCGGCCCGACGCTGGTCTGCTCGGCGATCACCGCGGACGCGAAGTTCCAGCGGGCACTGATCGGCGCGACGCACATCGACCGGCTGAACCTCGGGCCGGTGCCGACGATCAAGCTGAACTGGCTACAACCGCACGAGGGGAGCATCGTCGATTTCCTGTTCCGCGCCCGGGCGTTCCAGCACGAGGGGCCGGTGACAGCCTGACGGGAACATCTGGGCACACGGACTCCCAGACGGCCGTGGTAAAATACCCCGAGGTCGGCCCACCATCGACCTCTCCGCAGACCGGTTGAACTGAGACCAGCCGCATGAAGGCCACCTCTCCACCCGCCGCGACGAGCGGCGGGCCGTGCAGTCCGAGCCGGCCGGCCGCCCCGCCGGCGCCGTTCGACCTTCAGCCGCTGGGGCGGGTGATCTTCGAAGCCGGCGCGCTGAACCGGTTGGGCGAACTGGCGCGTTCCCTGGGCGGCACCCGCGTCCTCCTCGTCACCGACCCCGGTCTCGAACACGCCGGCCACCCGCAGCGGGCCGAGGAGTCGGTCCGCACGGCGGGGCTGCCGGTCTTCACCTTCGACGGCGTCCGGGAGAACCCGACCGAGCGCGAAGTCGAGACCGGGACCACGTTCGCCCGGGAACACGGCATCGACCTGATCGTGGCGGTCGGCGGCGGCAGCTCGATGGACTGTGCCAAAGGGATCAACTTCGTCCTGACCAACGGCGGCCGGATGGCCGACTACAAGGGGTTCGGCAAGGCGGCGAGGCCGATGCTGCCGTCGATCGGCGTGCCGACCACCTCCGGGACCGGCAGCGAGGCGCAGAGCTACGCGCTGATCACCGACGAGTCGTCGCACATGAAGATGGCGTGCGGCGACCGCAAGGCGGCGTTCCGAATCGCGGTCCTCGACCCGGAGGTGACGGTCTCCCAGCCGCGTGCGGTGACGGCCGTGACGGGAATCGACGCGGTGGCGCACGCGGTCGAGTCGTTCGTCTGCACGAAGCGCAACCCGGTGTCGGTGACGTGGTCGCTGGCCGCGTGGCGGCACCTGGAACCGAACTTCGACCGGGTGCTGGACGCGCCGACGGACCTCGCCGCGCGGTCGGCGATGCTGCTCGGCGCGCACTTCGCCGGCATGGCGATCGAGAACGCCATGCTCGGGGTGTGCCACAGCTGCGCCAACCCGCTGACCGCGCACTACGGGATCACGCACGGCTCCGCGGTCGGGCTGATGCTGCCGCACGCGATCCGGTTCAATGCCCCGGCGGCCGGGCACCTGTACGCCGAGCTGGTCGGCGAGTGCGGTCTGGCGAACGGCGAGCCGGCCGACGAGATCCTGGCCCGGAGGGTGGCCGACATGGGCCGGGCCGCCGGGCTGCCGAAGTCCCTGCGCGAGTGCGGGGTGAGCGAGGGCATCCTGCCGCTGTTGGCCGAGGAGGCCCACCAGCAGTGGACCGCTCGGTTCAACCCCCGCCCCGTGACCGAGGCGGACATCCTCCGCATCTACCAGGCCGCTTGGTAAAGGTAGTGAGTTATGCCGATCGTAGCCATCGAACACATCGAGGTGGACGACCGCGGGGTTGCGAAGATCGTCGGCACCCGCTCGAAGGTCCGTCACATCGTGATGGACACCATGAACGGGCTGTCACCCGAGGACATTCGGGTACAGTACCCGCACCTCAGTTTGGCCCAGATTTACGCGGCCCTGGCGTACTATCACGACCACAAGGCCGAGATCGACAAGGAGATCGAGGAGGGCCTGCGGTACGCCGACGAGATGCGAGCCAAAAACCCGAACCGGTTCACCCGTGCGGAACTTGAGGCCCGCTGGAGGGCACGCTTCGGGACCGAACCCCCCACGGAACCCCCTACCGCAGGTGGGTGATGGCCGTCGGGTTCTACATGGATCAGCACGTACCTTTGGCGATCACCCTTGGCCTCCGGCGCCGGGCGGTGGATGTCCTCCGCGTCCAGGACGACGGGCATGATCGAGCCGATGACGACGTAATACTCGACCGCGCTGCCATACTCGGCCGGGTCGTCTTCACACGAGATAAAGACTTCCTGGCCGAAGCGCACCGCCGTCAATCGGGCGGCATACCGTTCCCCGGTGTCGTTTACGCTCACCAGCAGGGGCCATCCATCGGTCAGTGCGTCCGAGATCTAGAAACGATCGCCGGAGTGTACGACCCGGACGACATAGCCGACCGCGTGGAGTATCTACCGATCTGATATGCCGCGTGGAGTTTGACCCATGAACCGTCTTTCGATGTTGTTATCCCTCGGCCTATTGGCACTGGCCTCCGGTTCTTCCGCAGCCGACTGGCCCGTCTTCCGCGGCGACCCGCGCATGACGGGTATCTCCGCTGCCAAGCTACCGGACCAACTCGACGAGCGCTGGGCGTTCAAGTGCAAGCAGGCGGTCGAGTCCGCCCCGGCCATCGCCGACGGCGTCGTCTACGTCGCCTCGGCCGACAAGTACCTGTACGCCCTCGACCTCGCCACCGGCAAGGAGAAGTGGAAGACGCAGCTCGGCCCGATGAAGTCGGCCCCGGCCGTCCACAAGGGCCGCGTGTACGTCGGCGACTTGGACGGGAAGTTCCACGCCCTTGACGCAACCACCGGCAAGGAACTCTGGACGTTCGAGACGTTCGGCGAAATCCACGCCGGGGCCAACTTCTTCAAGGACGACATCCTCATCGGCTCCCACGACTCGACCCTGTACCGGCTCACCCCGGACGGCAAGAAGGTCTGGGCGTTCACGATCGACGGCCCGGTCAACGGGTCCGCGGCTGTGGCCGGCGACCGGACGTTCCTGGCCGGGTGCGACAGCGTCCTGCACGTCGTCGATCTGAACAGCGGCAAGTCGGTCGGCAGTGTCGAACTCGGCGGGCAGGCGGCGGCGACGGCCGCGGTCGGCGACGACCTGGTGGTGGTCGGCACAATGACCAACCTGGTCGTCGGCATCGACTGGAAGGGACTCAAGAAGGTCTGGGAGTTCGAGCCGAAGCGCCGGTCGCAGCCGTTCTACGCCTCGGCCGCGCTCGCGGACAAGCTGGTCGTCGCCGGCAGCCGGGACAAGAAGGTGTACGCTCTCGACCGGGCCACCGGCCGGGAGCGGTGGAGCTTCGTCACCGAGGGGATGGTGGACGGGTCGCCGGTCGTCGTCGGCAGCCGCGTCTACGCCGGTTGCCTCTCCTCGACCGGCGAGTTCTACGTCCTCGACCTGGCGACCGGCAAGCAGGTCCAGCTCATCACGCTGGACAGCGCCGTGACCGGTTCGCCGGCCGTCGGCCCGGACTGCATCGTGGTCGGCACCGAGCGGGGGACGGTGTACTGCCTTGGGAAGA
>DASSAT010000054.1:0-6548 GCA_035699305.1 Fimbriiglobus sp.
GTGTTCTTGCCGTACCGCTCGCGGGTGGCGGGCTTCTCCTTGGTCAGGTCGAACGCCACCTTGGCCCGGCCGGAGAGGACCAGCCCCAGCGCCTTGCCATAGTAGGTGTCCAGGTCGTACTTCTCGACCGCCTGCTCCAGCATCGGCATCCCGTCGGCGACCGTCTCCCGGAGGGTGGCGCGGCGCTGCATCCGGGCGGGGGACAGTTCCTCGCGGAGCACCAGGTCATCGACCTTGATGCGGTCCATCTTGGTCATGTCCATGTCGTCGCCGGGCGGGTAGAGCAGGTACGGGTCGTAGGCCTTGCCCAGGAACCCGGCGGAGCCGCCCTTGCCGACCACGTTGGACTCCTGCAACGGCCGCGGCATCATCACGAACGGCAGCATCGGCACCTCCGGCGGCTTGAACTTGATGACGTTCGAGCCGACGGTCGGGAAGTCCTTCGGGCTGGGCGGCTCCAGCTGGCCCGACGCGGACACCTTGTCGGTGGTGTACCCGGTGAGCATCTGGTAGATGGCCGCGGTGTGGTTGAACAGCCCGTTGGGGGTGTAGCTCATCGTCCGGATCAGGGTCGTCTTGTCGAGCACCTGGGCGATCTTCGGCAGCAGCTCCGTGACTTGGGTGCCGGGGAGCTTGGTCGGGATCGGCTTGAAGATGCTCTTGACCGAGTCCGGCACGTTCTCCTTGGGGTCCCAGAGGTCGAGGTGACTGGGGCCGCCCTGGAGGTAGACGAGGATGACGCTTTTGGCCTTGCCGAACCCGCGGCCGCCGCCGGACGCGGGGACCGGGGTGTTCTCGGCGCGGAGGAGGTTCGGCAGGGACAGCCCGGCGAGCGACAGGCCGCCGACGCGGAGCAGGTCGCGGCGGGTGATGCCGTCGCAGGTGTCACGGCCGACGAACCCGGGGATCACGAGCATCGCTGGTCTCCGGCGAGGCGGTTGCGGGTCGGGAACCCGTCTTGGCGGGGGATGGAACCTTACACTGTAAGACTGTAAACCGGACGGCGGGGAAGGGCAACGGATTTCTTTCCCCCTGGGACCGCGGCCGTCCCGGCCGCTCTTGCTACACGGGTCGAGGCGCTGGGGCGTCGGCGGAGGCTGTTGACTCGCTGAGCAAGAGCGGCCGGGACGGCCGCGGTCCCAGGGGAAGAAAACCTTTGCCAGCCACCCCGGCCGGATGATACAGTGACAGTCCCACCCGACCGTCGTCGCCTTGCCTTATCCCAGCCGCCGAGGTCAGTCGATGCCCAGACCGGTGTTGACGCTTCTCCCCGCCACCCTGCTGACCGCGATCGGCGCCGCCGCCGACCCGGCCCCGCCCGCCGGCAAAGTCAGCTACTTCCGGGACGTCCGCCCGATCTTCCAGCAGCACTGCCAGGGCTGCCACCAGCCGGCCAAGCCCGGCGGCGGCTACGTCATGACCGCGTTCGCTGGCCTCACCAAGCCCGGCGAGAGCGGCCTGCCCGGCGTCGTCCCCGGCAACCCGGCCGATAGCCACCTGCTCGCCCAGGTGACGCCCAAGGACGGCAAGGCCGAGATGCCACGCGACCGCGAGCCGCTCAAGCCGGCCCAGGTCGAGACCATCGCCCGGTGGATCCGGGAGGGGGCGGCCGACGACACCCCGGCGTCCGCCAGGGGCGTGCTCATCGACGCCGAGCACCCGCCGGAGTACCGGGCGCCGCCGGTCGTCACGGCGGTGGCGTTCTCGCCGGACGGCAAACTGCTCGCCGTCGCCGGCTACCACGAGATACTGCTGCACGACACCGACCACCCCGGCCGGCCGGCCCGGCTGGTCGGCATGTCCGAGCGGGTGCAGTCGATCGCCTTCTCCCCGAATGGGAAGTATCTCGCTGCCGCGGCCGGCGACCCGGGGCGGTTCGGCGAGGTCCAGGTCTGGGACGTGGCCAAGCGGGAACTCAAGCTCTCCGCCCCGGTCACGTACGACACGGTCTACGGCGTCAGCTGGTCGCCGGACGGCACGGCCATCGCCTTCGGCTGCGCCGACAACACCGTCCGGGCGATCGACGCCTTCACCGGCCGGCAGGTCCTCCAGATGGGCACCCACGCCGATTGGGTGCTGGGCACCGCGTTCAGCCGGGACGGCAAGCACCTCGTCTCGGTCAGCCGGGACATGACCCTGAAGCTGACCGAGGTGGCGACCCAGCGGTTCATCGACAACGTGACCAGCATCACGCCCGGCGCGCTCAAGGGCGGTCTAATGGCGCTGGACGTCCGGCCCATTACCCCCGGTCGGTGGCTCCAGAAGCGGCCCGACGACACACCCGGCGCGCCGCGCAAGCTCTATGACGAGCTGCTGTCTGCTGGGTCGGACGGGACGCCGCGGCTGTACAAGATGCACCGCGAGACCAAGCGGGTGATCGGCGACGATGCCAACCGGATCAAGGAGTACGAGGCGATGCCGGGGCGGGTGTCGTGCGTGGCGTTCGACGACGCCGGGCGGCGGTTCGCGGCGGCCAGCAGCCTCGACGGCAAGGGCCAGGTGCGGGTGTACGACGTGGCCACCGGCAAGAACGTGGTGCTGGAGA
Source organism: Fimbriiglobus sp. (assembly GCA_035699305.1). Taxonomy (GTDB): domain Bacteria; phylum Planctomycetota; class Planctomycetia; order Gemmatales; family Gemmataceae; genus DASSAT01. The sequence goes on from DASSAT010000054.1 coordinate 2,546, forward strand.
AGGTGACCGGCCCGGCCTACACTGTCGCGTGGCACCCATCGGGGAACCTGGTCGCATCGGCCGGGTTCGACGGCAAGGTGTGGCTGCACGACCCGGCGACCGGCAAGCTGGTGAAGGAGTTCGTCGCGGTGCCGTACGCGCCGGACAAGATACCGCTGGCGCGGGCGGATTAAGCCGTGCCGCCGAGGTGCTTGACGAACCCCGAGCATCAACGAGGGGGAGGGCGGTCAACCCCTCCCCCGGCCCCTCCCCGAAGCGGGGAGGGGAGAAAGACAGAGCCAACGGCGAACGCCCTCTTGCTCCCCCTTCCCTCTTAGGGAAGGGGGCGGGGGGGGTTAGGTGAAGATAGCCAAGAGAGACCCTGACATGACCCGCTTCCTTTCCCCCGCCGTGGTCCTCGCCTTTGCCCTGCCGGCCGTCGCCGCGGAGCCGGCCGAGAAGCTGCCCGCCGGCGCCAAGGTCGCCCAACTCGCCGTCCACCCGGCGAAGGTGGACATCACCGGCCCGTTCGGGTACTCGCAACTCCTCGTCACGGCGCACCTGGAGTCCGGCGACGCCATCGACGCCACCCGGTTCGCCACGGTCACGGCCCCGAAGTGCGTCAAGGTGTCCCCCGTCCGGCAGGTCCGGCCGGCCGGCGACGGATCGGGAAGCCTGACCGTCTCCCTAGGCGGTAAGTCGGTCGAAGTGCCCGTGACCGTCTCCGGCCAGAAGGTCGCGCCGACCGTCAGCTTCGTCCGCGATGTGGAGCCGACGATCTCGAAGATGGGGTGCAACGCCGGCACCTGCCACGGGGCGGCCAAGGGCAAGGCTGGGTTCAAGCTGTCGTTGCGCGGCTACGACCCGCTGTACGACCACCGGTCCCTGACCGACGACCTCGAAGGGCGGCGGTTCAATCGCTCCGCCCCCGAGCGGAGCCTGATGCTGATGAAGCCGGCCGGTGCGGTGCCGCACGTCGGCGGGGTGCTGTGCTCGCCGGGCGACCCGTACTACGAGATGTTCAATGCGTGGATCGGCGACGGGGTCAAGCTCGACCTGGCCACCCCGCGGGTGACGGCCATCCGCATCCTACCCGGCGGGGTCACCGTCCCGCTGCCCGGGATGAAGCAGCAGTTCGCCGTGATCGCCACCTACGCCGACGGCTCCACCCGCGACGTGTCGGCCGAGGCGTTCGTCGAGAGCAGCAACACCGAGGTCACCACGGTGGACAAGACCGGGCTGGCGACAGCCGTCCGCCGCGGCGAGGCGACCATGCTCGCCCGGTACGAGGGCGCCTACGCGGCCGGCACCGTCGTCGTCATGGGCGACCGGTCCGGGTTCGCCTGGGCCGACCCGCCGCAGATCAACTGGATCGACGGGTTGGTGGACGCCAAGCTCAAGCGGATGAAGATCCTGCCGAGCGGGCTGTGCGACGACGACGACTTCGTCCGCCGCGTCCACATCGACCTGACCGGGCTGCCGCCGACCGCCGGCGAGGTCCGCAAGTTCCTGGCCGACACCCGCCCGACGAAGTTCAAGCGCGACGAGCTGATCGACAAGCTGATCGGGTCGGACGCGTTCGTAGAACACTGGACGAACAAGTGGGCGGACCTGTTGCAGGTGAACCGCAAGTTCCTTGGCGAGCCGGGGGCGAAGGCGCTGCGCGGGTGGATCAAGAACGCCGTCGCCACCAACATGCCTTACGACGAGTTCGCCCACGCGGTCCTGACCGCGTCCGGGTCGAACGTCGCCAACCCGCCAGCGTCGTACTACAAGGTGCTGCGGACGCCGGACGAGGTGATGGAGAACACCACCCAGCTGTTCCTGGCGATCCGGTTCAACTGCAACAAATGTCACGATCATCCGTTCGAGCGGTGGACTCAGGACCAGTACTACGAGATGGCGGCGTTCTTCGCCCAGGTCAGCCGGACCGAGGACCCGAAGTACAAGGGCCAGAAGGTCGGCGGCACCGCAGTCGAGAAGCCGCTGCCACTCGTGGAGGTGATCGCGGACGGGAAGTTCGGCGAGGTCAAGCACGACCGCACCGGGGAGGTGTCGGCCCCGCACTTCCCGTTCACTTACGGCGACGTGCCGTCCAAGACCCTGCCCCGGCGGGTCCGGGCGGCGGACTGGATCACGGCGAAGGAGAACCCGTACTTCGCCAAGAGCTACGTCAACCGCATCTGGAGCTACCTGCTCGGGGTCGGGATCATCGAGCCGGTGGACGACATCCGCGCCGGCAACCCGCCGACCAACCCGGAACTGCTCGACCGGCTGACGAAGGAGTTCATCGCTAGCAAGTTCGACGTGCGCAAGCTCATCACGACGATCTGCAAGAGCCGGACGTACCAGCTCTCCATCGCGACGAACAAGTTCAACCGGGACGACGAGATCAACTACAGCCACGCGCTGGCGCGACGGCTGCCGGCGGAGGTGCTGTTCGACTCGATCCACCGGGCGACCGGGACGGTGTCGCGGCTGCCGGGGCTGCCGGCGGGGGCGCGGGCGGCGCAGCTGCTCGACAGCAACGTCGAGTTGCCGGGCGGGTTCCTGGAGCTGTTCGGCAAGCCGGCCCGAGAGTCGGCCTGCGAGTGCGAGCGGTCGAACACGATGATGCTCGGGTCGGTGATGGCGATGGTCAACGGCCCGATCATCGCCGACGCGATCAAGGATCCGGACGGGCACATCGCCAAGTTCACCGCCGCGACCAGCGACGACGCGAGGGTGGTCGAGGAGATTTACCTGTCGGTGCTCAACCGCTACCCGACAGCCAAGGAGACGCAGACCGGCATCGCGGCGATCCTGTCGGCGGACAAGGACCACGCGGTCATGTCCGCGGACTACTACAAGCGGCTGGCGGCGTACCACGAGTACCGGGCCGGCCTGGACGAGAAGCAGGTGGCGTGGGAGAACTCGCTACGGGCGCAGAAGCCGACCGAGTGGGTGGTGCTGACGCCGAAGCGGGCGAACTCCCGCAACGGGGCGACCCCCGCGGTCGCCAAGGCCGGGGCGACGATGACAATTCAGAAGGACGGGTCGGTCCTCGTTTCCGGCAAGACCGGGGCGGTGGACATCTACAACGTGCTGGCCGAGGCGAAGCTCAAGGGGACGGTGACGGCGGTCCGCCTTGAGGTGCTCTCCGACCCGAGCCTGCCGAAGAAAGGCCCCGGCCGGGCCGAGAACGGCAACTTCGTGCTCAACGAGTTGCGGGTCCGGGCCAGGCCGCTGGAGAAAGACAATATCAAGCCGCGGCCGGTGACGCTGACGAAGCCGCAGGCGACGTTCGAGCAGGGGAATTTCCCCGTGGGCAATGCGATCGACACCAACCCGGCCAGCGGGTGGGCGATCATGGGCGGCACCGGCAAGGACCAGGCGGCCATGTTCTCGTTCGCCAAGCCGGTGACGGTCGCCGAGGGGATTGCCCTGACGCTGATGTTCGACCAGCGCTTCGGCGGCAACCACACGATCGGCAAGTTCCGGCTGTCGGTGACGACCGACCCGAACCCGAAGCTGATGCCGACGGTGTCAGCCGACCTGGTGGCGATGCTGGACACGCCCGCCGGCAAGCGGACGCCGCAAGTCCGGGCGAAACTGCGGGAGCTGTACCTGGCGCAGGACAAGGAGTACGCCCGGCTGAAGGCGGGGACGGCCGACCCGCCGCCGGGTGACCCGCGGGTGCTGGGGGCGCAGGACCTGGTGTGGGCGCTCATCAACAGCCCGGCGTTCCTGTTCAACCATTAAGCGATGGCACGCGGATGACGAAAGTTCCTGCCGGTATTCTCGGCTTCGTGGTGGGAGGAGGGATCGCAGTCGCCTTGCTGAAGATTGCGACTGAATTCCAGCTCCAGTACCGAGTTTCGCAGGAGCCGCCGACCGGGGAAGACTTTCAGTACCTCGGGCCGACGATCGAGCGCGTTTTCACACGCCTCATCGGAGCGCCGTTGGCGATCCTCTTCGGCGGGGCTGGCGGGTGCTGGTTTGCCGTGTAAAGAACGCCGAAGTAATCTCGTAGGTCGGGTCGAGT
>DASSAT010000055.1:0-3237 GCA_035699305.1 Fimbriiglobus sp.
ATGGTCGGCGCGATGTCGATGACGTGGTGCCACTGCGACCGCACCTCGCCCTTGCCCTTGATGCCGTTGGGCCAGTGAACGATTAAGGGGTTGCGGCAGCCGCCGTAACTGCCGGCGACCTGCTTCGTCCAGGCGAACGGCGCGTCGCCAGCCACGGCCCAGCCGGCAGCATAGTGCGGGTAGGAGTTCGGGCCGCCCAGGTCGTCGTAGTGCTTGAGGATGTCCGCGACGGTTTCGGGCACGCCGTTGAAGTAGGTGGACTCGTTGAACAGGCCGTTCATCGTGCCTTCGGCGCTCGCACCGTTGTCGCCGAGCTCGTAGAAGATGAGCGTGTTGTCCATCTGACCGAGGTCTTCGATCGCCTGGATGAGGCGGCCGATCTCCGCGTCGGCGTACTCCCCGTACCCTGCGAACACTTCCATCTGGTGGGCGAACAACTTCTTCTCATCGGCGCTGAGGTTGTCCCAGTCCTTGATGGGCTCGGGCTTCGGGGCGAGCTTGGTGCCGGCGGGAACCACGCCCAGCGCGATCTGGCGAGCCAGCGTTTCTTCGCGAAGTTTGTCCCAGCCCTGATCGAACTTGCCCTTGTACTTGGCAATCCACTCTTTCGGGGCGTGGTGCGGGGCGTGCGTCGCCCCCGGCGCGAAGTAGACGAAGAACGGCTTGTCCGGCGTCAGCGCCTTCTGCGCGCTCGTCCACTTGATCGCCTGGTTGGTCATGTCGGTCATGAAGTGGTAGTTCGGATCCTTTGGCAACTCGACGCGGCTCATGTCCTCGTAGATGGCCGGCGCCCACTGGTTCGTTTCGCCGCCGATGAAGCCGTAGAACTTGTCGAACCCGGAGCGGGTCGGCCAGCGATCGGTCGGGCCGGAGGGGCTGACCTCCCAGGCCGCCGTTTCATGCGACTTGCCGTAGGCCGCCGTGCTGTACCCGTTGAGCCGCAACATCTCGGCGAGTGACGCGACGCTGTTGGGGCGCTGCCCGGTCTGACCGGGGAACGCGGTTGCGGTCTCGGTGATCGAACCCATGTTGCAGACGTGGTGGTTGCGGCCGGTCAAGAGCGCCGCCCGCGTCGGCGAGCACAGCGCCGTGGTGTGGAACTTGTTGTAACGAAGCCCGTTCCTGGCCAGCTTCTCGGCGTTGGGCATGTGGATCGGCCCACCGAACGCGCTCGATTGGCCGAAGCCCATGTCGTCGATCAGGATGATGACGACGTTCGGTGCTTTGTCGGGCGCCTTGACCTGGAACCGCGGCGGAGCCTTGGCATTGCGGGCGTCGAGCACCGTGCTATGGGAAATGTTCGGTTCCGGGATCGGCAGCACGGTGCGGTCGAGTGGGCCGTCAGCGACCGGCCCGTCCCGGGCCTGCACGGGGGCGGCCAGCCGGCCCGAGGCCGCCAGCCAGCCAAGCAGCGCGCCGACGGTCAGTGCCGCGGCGGCCAGAGTGGTTCGCGTTCGCATGGCGCCGTCTCCTAAATCATGCAGGAATCTGGTACGGAGCAACGAGCTGCAACAGCTTACCCGACGTATACTCCGCCGGTAAAGGATGGGTCGAAGATCAGGAACTGGTCGCGGAACGGGGGACTGGCCGCGGCGAGATCGGTCCCGAGATAGGTGGTGACGACGCTCTGAGAGCCGCTCCCCGACCCGGTGACCAGGTCGGCCTTGGCGTCGTCGTCGAGGAACTTCGCCGCGAGTGTAACGCCGCCCCGGTTGTCAGGGTCGCCGGCAAAGAAGTTGGCGAGTTGCGTCGGCGTGCTCGCGTTGCCGCCGGCCAGGTCGCGGCCGGAGAGGCCAGGACGCGGGGGCCGCCGCCCGGTCCGCCGCCGGCGATCAGGTCATCGGCACCGTCGCCGTCGATGTCGCCGGAAGTGATGAAGACGCCGTTGCGGAGCGTCTGCTCGAAGATGAAGAAGTCGGGGATCAACTTTTTCGGGGTCTGCCCCGGACGGAGGGTGATGCCGTCGTAGGCGGCCAGCCGCAGGCCGCCTACGAAGCCGGCCGCGACCAGCAGGTCCGGGGTGCCGTCGCCGTTCAGGTCGCCCAGCGCCGTCCGGGCACCGCCGCGGAAGTCCGGGTCGTCGATCCCGAAGAAGTCGGCCAGCACGGTGCGGGTGCGCCCGCTGATTGCGATGACACGCGGCCCGCCGCCCTGGTCCGGGCTGATGACCACGTCGGCCACGCCGTCGCCGTCCACGTCGGCGGCGGCCAGGAAGACCCCGCCGGTGAACGACTGCTCGAACGCAAACCCTTGGGCAATGAGCGAGGAATCCAGTTCGACGGGGAAGTTGGCCCCGCTGTAGACCCGGATGTCCGTGGGGATGCCGGGGCCGGGGCCGACGATCAGGTCTTCCACCCCGTCGGCGTTGACGTCGGCCGTCACCACCCGGCTGCCGCCGGTGAACGCCGCCCCGCCCGACGCGTAGGACTGGTATGGGTTGAACTCGGCGAGTTGGACGAACTGGGCTGCGGCGTTGACCGTGAAGCGGGAGTCCAACCCCTCGCCGGCCCCGACGGCGAACAACCGGGTGCCAGGACGGATCGGGGCAGGTGATAGCACGGGCGGGTTGTCGGCCGCGGGCGGCGGCGACGGCGCGGGCGGCAGGTTCGGCGTCCAGCCGATGTCCTGCATCGCCGCCAGGTCCAGGGCGGTCGGGTAGATGCGCTCCCCGTCCTCCAGGTCGGCGTCCATCAGCGTCCGCTGCCCCTGGGAGAGAGTGTCTTCCGCCCACTCGAACTTGCCGTCCGTCAGCGGGGCGGGGGCGCCGAATACGCCGACCGCGTTCGGGCCGACGAACTGGCCGGTCGCGGCCAGCGCGGCCCACGACTCGCTCGACCCGAACCCCAACAGGTGCATCAGCGACTTCTGCGCCGCCATGAAGAAGTCGAACTCGTTCGGGTTTCCAGGCGGCTGCAGTCCGAAATGCCAGTCGGCGAACGTCTCGAAGGCGATCGACCCGCCCCAGGGGCCGACGTCGGTGGCCGCCGGACCGAACGAATCCGGCTGACCCCGGCCGCGGACCAGGGTGTTCCAGTCCGCGTCCCCCGTCACCTCCAGGCGGCTGGAGACCGCGAAGAACTCGTTCACCCCGACGTCCCGCGATCCGACGAACACGTATACCGAGTTGGCTGGGACGATCAGGTTGACCACCTCCTCGTCCTGCCCGACCCCGCTCGGCCGATTGAACTGCGCCTTCCAGGAGTTGGTGAGCACGGACGGGAACGGAATCGCGGTGAG
>DASSAT010000056.1:0-7181 GCA_035699305.1 Fimbriiglobus sp.
GAGGCCCACCGTCTGCGCTCGCCCGGTGGGCCTCGAAGACTCGACCCACCCTACAAGACCGAGCATCTCAACCGAGCAGTGCTCTGTCGAAAGCCTCGTCGTCGGGCGGCTCGGTCTTCAGCCCGGAGGCGGGATGGCGGCCCCGGCTACTGAGGTGGCGAACCTCCCGCCCCGCGCCCGTATCATGTCCCCATGTCCTCCGCCATCCGCGTCCGCGAGCTGGTCAAGACCTACCCCGGCAAGCCGCCCGTCGAGGCCGTCCGCGGGCTGGACCTGGAGGTCCGCACCGGCGAATGCTTCGGCCTGCTCGGCCCCAATGGCGCCGGCAAGACCACCACGATGGAGATCATCGAGGGGCTGCTCGACGCCACCGCCGGTGAGGTGGAAGTGCTCGGCCGCACCTGGGACCGCGACGAGGACGCCATCCGCCAGCGGATCGGCATCTCCCTCCAGGAGACGCGGCTGTCCGACAAGCAAACCGTCCGCGAGACCGTCACCCTGTTCCGCTCCTTCTACCCCGGCGGCGTCAGCCCAGACGAGGTGATCGAACTGGTGTCGCTCCAGGAGAAGAGTCGCAGCTACGTCGAGAAGCTCTCCGGCGGTCAGCGACAACGGCTGGCGGTCGCCTGCGCGCTGGTCGGCGACCCGGAACTCTTGTTCCTCGACGAGCCGACGACGGGGCTGGACCCGCAGTCGCGGCGGCAGCTCTGGGACGTGATCCGCGACTACCAGGCCCGCGGCCGGACGGTCATGCTCACCACCCACTACATGGACGAGGCCGAGCGGCTGTGCGACCGGGTGGCGGTCATCGACCACGGCAAGGTCATCGGACTGGGCAGCCCGGCCGAGTTGATCCTGCGCGTCGGCGGCGAGCACGTCCTCGACTTCTTCCTGGAGAGTGACAACGGGGTGTCAGAGACCGAGTTGGCGGGACTGCCGTCGGTGCGGACAGTGCGGCGGGACGCCGGCGGGTACTCGCTGTCGGTCGCGGAGCCGCACGCGGCGCTGCCGGCCCTGATGGCGTACCTGCAACGCAACACCGCGACGCTGGCCGGGCTGACCACCCGGCACACGACGCTCGAAGACGTGTTCGTGACGCTTACCGGCCGGCACCTGCGCGACGACCAGTAGTAGTTCCAAGTTCCAGAGTTCCAAGTTTCAAGCCGGAACTTGGCGAACCTGGAGACTCGGGACCGGCGACTTGGAACTTGGAACTATGAAACTTGGAACTCTTTCCTCGCCGCTGGCGCAGCTAACGCTAGCCCGGCTGCGCGAGTTCTTCCGCGAGCCGGCGGCGGTGTTCTGGGTGTACGGGTTCCCGCTGGTGCTGGCGCTGGCGCTGGGGACCGCGTTCCGCGACCGCCCGGTCGAGCGCATCCCGGTGGCCGTGGCGACTGACTCCCCCGGCGGCGCCGCCGCGGCCGAGGCACTCAAGGCGAAGCTAGAGACCGACGAACGGGTGAAGGTGACGCTGACCGACGCGGCCGCGGCGCGGGAGCGGCTGCGAACCGGGAAGGTCGGGCTGGTGGTGGTCCCCACGACGGAGCCGCCGGGCTGGGAGTACGTGCTCGACCCGAACCGCCCCGAGAGCGCGTTGGCGAAAGCGGCCGCGGACGGCGCGCTGGTGCGAGCGGCGGTGCCGTCGCTGGCGGCGCCGACGGTGCGGAAGTTGGACGAGGCCGGCGGGCGGTACATCGACTTCCTCTTGCCGGGGCTGCTCGGCGCGAACCTGATGGGCGGCGGGCTGTGGGGCGTCGGGTTCGTAACGGTGGACATGCGGGTACGCAAGCTCCTGAAGCGGTTCCTGGCGACGCCGATGCGGCGGCGCGACTTCCTGCTGAGCCTGATGCTCAGCCGGTTGGTGTTCACGGTGGTGGAGATCGTCATCCTGCTCGGGTTCGCGTGGCTGGTGTTCGGGGTGCGGGTGCGCGGGGACGTGTCGGCGCTGGCGGCGCTGATCGTGCTGGGCGGGGCGAGCTTCTGCGGGGTGGGGCTACTGGTGGCGTGCCGGGCGAAGACGATCGAGACCGTGTCGGGGCTGATGAACGCGGTGATGCTGCCGATGTACGTGCTCAGCGGCGTCTTCTTCTCGTCGGAGCGGTTCCCGGAGGTGATGCAGCCGCTGATCCGGGTGTTGCCGCTGACGGTCCTCAACGACGGGCTGCGCGCGGTAATCAACGAAGGGGCGGGCTGGGCGGCGCTGGGGTGGCCGGCGGCGGTGCTGGTGGCGTGGGGGGTGGTGAGCTTCGCCCTGGCACTGCGGTGGTTCCGCTGGCGGTAACGGGGCGGCTGTTGATCTTGTCAATCAAAAGGGTCGAGGTAAGGTAACGACGGGTCCGCCGCCTTAGCTCAGCGGTAGAGCACAGCTTTCGTAAAGCTGGGGTCCAGGGTTCGAATCCCTGAGGCGGCTCTCTCCTCATCGCCCTCGCTGGACCTCAAACCCCTCTGCCAGCTTGGTGACGACCTCGTCGTCGGCCGAGTAGCCGATCCGACCCTTCCGCTTATAATTCCCCACAAGCCCGGGTGGCGGAACTGGCAGACGCGCATGGTTGAGGGCCATGTTCCCGCAAGGGAGTGGAGGTTCAAGTCCTCTCCCGGGCACTGTGGCGGATCCGACAGACCTGCCGGAGAGCTGCCCTGACACGATGCCGCCATCCGCGCGGGTCATTCGTCCGCCAGAGCGAGTTTCGGGATGGTGTAGCGGGGCTTGAGTGTAGTAGGCACACTCCGTGTGCCGTCGAAGCTCACACGGCACACGGAGTGTGCCTACTACACTGCCGCTACACCGGCGTGAAACGCGCTCTAACGGCCGGCCGTGGTCCTTGCCCTTCTCCGTGTCCCCCGTGGTCTACCACCAACTCCGAGCTACCCCTTCTTGGGTGGAGGTGCCCGCTTCGGTTTCTTCGCGGGCGGCGGCTTCTTCGCGCCGCGGGTCTTCTTGGCAGGCGACTTGTCGCGGGCCGCGGCGCCCGGCTTCGCGGACGGTGCGTCGTCGATTTCGATGTCGAAGATGGCCCCCAGTTCGGCCGCCGCGATCGTGGGGGCGCGGCGCCCGGCCCGGAGGGGGGCGGCGGGGATCGCCTGCTCGATCAACTCCGTGTGGTTCACGCCCCGGAGCACGAATAGCACCTCCGGCGACGAGTCGAGGCGGTTGCCGACCCCGTACAGCACCGCGGCCAGGTGCTTGCACAACCCGGCGTAGTCCGGGCAACTGCACCGCATCGCGATCTCGTTGGGCTTCGGGAACAGCCCCCGCTCCCGGTCCGTCACCACCTCCATCACAGCCTTCGACAGCCTGCCTTGCAGCAGTTCGACCAGCGAGCCGATTTGGCCCGCGCACCGCTCCTTCAGCTTGCGCCAGTGCTGCGTCGGCAGCGCGGCGATGTCGATCCGGATTTCGTACACCTCCGACCCGCTCACCAGGGCGTCGATCCGCCCCGGCTTGACCTGGAGGTCCACCACCGACCCGTTGCGGACGTAGGTCCGGCCGCGCGGCAGGCGGTTGGCGAAGTCGCTGTAGCTCTCCAGGTTCGTACACCACGCCCGGCCCCAGAAGGTCGAGGCGATGGTTCGGCCGTTGATGCGAACAGGGGAGACTGATTGCCCCTTCCGGGTTCGCTTGGCGACCTCCCGCGCGGCCTGGGCGCGTCGCTGGGCTACGGGGACGTATGGCCTGAACTCGTAGTACCATCCCATGGTTGTACCCCCCCACGTGGTCCGCGTCAGCCGTCGGCCGCCTGACGCAGGTCCAGCTTGACGAACCTCAGCAGCGTATCATTGTCCATCTCGGTCAGCAACACGTCACCGGCGTCCTCGCCGCCGACCACCTCGCGCGCGACCTGGCTCTTCCGCGCGATCATCTCGTCGATCCGCTCCTCGACCGTCCCCCGGCAGACGAACTTGTGCACGAGCACGTTCTTGTGCTGCCCGATCCGGAAGGCGCGGTCGGTGGCCTGGTCCTCGACGGCCGGGTTCCACCAGCGGTCGAAGTGGATCACGTGGGACGCCGCCGTCAGGTTCAGGCCGGTCCCGCCCGCCTTGAGCGACAGCACGAAGAAGGGCGGGCCGTCCTCGCGCTGAAACCGGGTGACGAACTCCGCCCGCTTCTTGACGGTCGTCCCGCCGTGGAGCACCAGCCCGGGCCGGCCGAACACCCCGGCGAGGAACCCGGCCAGCGGTTCGGCGATCTCGCGGAACTGCGTGAAGACGAGCACCTTCTCCTGCCGCGACGCGATCTCCTCGGCGATCTCGGCCAGCCGGCGGAACTTCCCGCTCCGGTCGGGCGAGTAGTCGTTCGTTCCGGTGGCCTGGGCCGGGTGGTTGCATATCTGCTTCAGCCGCATCAACTGGGCCAGGACGATCCCCCGCCGGGTGATCCCGTCGGCGGCCTGCAACTGACCGGCGAGTTCATCGACCGCGTGCTGGTAGAGGGCCGCCTGGTGCTTGCTCAACGCGCAGTAGGCGTTCACCTCCGTCTTGTCCGGGAGGTCGGCGATCACCCGCTTGTCGGTCTTCAGCCGCCGCAGGATGTAGGGCCGCACGAGGTCCCGCAGCGGCTCGAACGATGGGGCCGGCGCGTCCTGCAACCGCTTGACGAACGAGCCGAACTGTTTGGCCGTGCCGAGCAGCCCGGGGTTCAGGAAGTCGAAGAGCGACCAGAGGTCCGAGAGGCGGTTCTCGACGGGCGTGCCGGTCATGGCGATCCGACCGCCGGCGGTCAACTCCTTCACCGCCCGGGTCTGCTTCGTGCCGGAGTTCTTGATCGCCTGGGCCTCGTCGAGGACCGCCAGCCGCCAGCGGTGCTCCTTCACCCAGCCCGTGCGGACGAGCATGCCGTAGGTGGTCACGATCAGGTCGAACGAATCGGCGTCGGCCGTCCCGATCTCGCCGGCGCTCGTCTCCGAGGGGTGGACCACGGCGTAGGAGAGGCCCGGCGCGAACTTCGCCAGCTCCGCCTTCCAGTTCGCGATCAGCGACGCCGGCACGACGAGGAGGCTCGCTCTGTTCCGCTCGTCGCGCTTCAGGTCGAGCAGCAGCGCGATCACCTGGACGGTCTTGCCGAGTCCCATGTCGTCGGCCAGACAAGCCCCCAGCCCCAGACGGGCGACGAAGCGCAGCCAGCCGTAGCCCGTCCGCTGGTACGGGCGCAGTTCCGCCTTCAGGCCAGGCGGGACCGCCTCCTGCCGCGCCTCGGGCGACCGCAGTCGCGCGAGGACCGAGTCCAGTTCCGTGCCGGCGGTCAGACCCGTCCATTCGCGGATCGCCTCCTGGCTCTCGTCCTCGCCCTCCCGGGCGAGGTTGGCGCCGGACAGGAGCCGCATCCCTTCGAAGAACGAAATGCCGTCCCGGCGAACGTCCCGTTCGACATGCTTCCAGTGCTCCAGGGCTTGCTGCAACTTCTCCCGATCGACCTCAACCCACTTCCCCCGGAGCGGGACCAGCCCGCCGCTGGATTCGAGCAGTTGGGCGATCTCGTCCGGGCCAAGCGATTCGCCGTCGAGGCTCATGCCGACCGAGAAGGACAGTAGCGAGTTGACGTCGATGCCGCCCGAGCCTTTCGAATCGACCCTCACGTTGACGCGCGGCCGGGGCGGCCGGCGGGCGTTCCACCAGTCCGGCACCCGCACGATCAGCCCGCTCGACTCGAACAGGGGGATTTCCTTGAGGAAGTCGTACGCCTCCCGTGGCGTCCACGCGAGGGGGTGATAAACCTCCCCGGAATCGACAAGCCCCCGGATCAGCTCCGAGGACTCGGCGGCCCGCGAGACCGGCAGCAGCAGGTTGAGCAGCGCCGTCCGGTTCTGCGCCCCGGCGTACTGCTGGAGCGCCCGGCCCAATGGCTCGTGCCGGACCTTGCCCTGTGCGGTCAGGCCGTTGGCGAACGTGGCCAGGAAGGCGAACGGGTAGTCGGGGTCGCGCTTGTTCTCGGCGAGATGGAACGTCACGCGGCCGACGTACCGCCACTCGGGGTTGCGCTCGCGCAGGTAGTCCTGGGCGCCGCCGGGGTGGCGTTCGATTTCGCTCCGGACGAGCGCGTCGAGGTCCCGCCACCAGTTCGCGAGGACGTCCGGGGTCAGGTACTCCAGCCCGGTCATGGGCGGAGCCTGGAGGACGGCGTGGTCGAGGTCGGCCGCGGGGGGCGGCAGGGCGGGGACCGCCGCGCCCGGTTCCGCGACGGCGGCGCGGCAGAGGGTGGTGAGGTAGAGCCGGGCGATCGAGCGGGTGAACTCGAACGGCGGCGGCAGGGCCGTGTCCGCCTCCACGCAGGCGGAGTCGAGCATCCCGCGGGCCGGGCTTGTCGCGTACGCTCGGAGCAGCGCGGCCGAGGGCTTCCGGTCCGGGGTTTCGTCCGGGGTATCCCGAACGAGGAGGTGTCCTTGCGGCGTGATCGTCAGTTCGTGCATCGTGCCACTCGCGCTGGTGCGAGTGGGTATTTTAGCGAGATGTTCCGCCCCATCGAACAGTATGGCGGACCGACATCGCCGCGAAGTGCGATTCGTTACCGAGCGCCCTCGTCAGACTCGCGGCCCCCCATCCAACGGAATCGCCCCGAGACCCTGACGATTTGGATAGTCTCTTTTGAAGCTGCTTGACAGCCGGTGAAGAATCGTGTGATACCAGGCTGCGTTGATTCCCTGCCTTACCCCCCTCTCCCCTTGGGGGAGAGGGGTCGGGGGTGAGGGGTTCTTGCTCCACCAGCCGAAGACCCCTCACCCCCAACCCCTCTCCCCCAAGGGGAGAGGGGGGTAAGAGATCAATGCAATCCGGTATGAGACCACCCCGGCAAGCCTTCAATGCGAAAACCCCTGGAATCCCAGGGGTTCGCGGGAGAGGCCCGAGCCGGATTCGAACCGGCGGATGACGGTTTTGCAAACCGTTGCCTTACCACTTGGCTATCGGGCCGCGGTTATCCGCACAAGCCTTCGGAATCGTAGCGGTCGCGCCGGCGGGTGTCAACCGAGGCCACTTCTTCATCGGCTCACTCCGACCACGACTTGAGGCGGGCCGCCGGTCGCGTAGGTCGGGTCGAGTCTTCGAGGCCCGACGGTTTGGTCCCCCTCTCCCCTTGGGGGAGAGGAGTTAGGGGTGAGGGGTCTGCGGCTCGGGAAGCCCCACCCCTCACCCCCGACCCCTCTCCCCCAAGGGGAGAGGGGGGTAAGGCAGGGAATCAACGCAGCCTG
>DASSAT010000057.1:0-2347 GCA_035699305.1 Fimbriiglobus sp.
TGGATCCGCAGTATTGCGACGTGATCGTCCGTCGGTGGGAGGGCCTTACGGGCGAGACGGCCGGGCGGGCGGCGGCGGCCGGCGAGCCGGCAGAGTTTGTCCGCGGAGTGTCAGAGTCCATCGGGGCGTGACCGGGAGGCGTGAGTGGCCGGGCAGCGGAAGAAGAGCGAGGATGCGCTGCTGGTGGCGCTGGCGTGCGGCGCCACCGTGGAGGCGGCCGCCCGCCAGTGCCGGCTCAGCGAGCGGACCGTCTACCGCCGGCTCGGCGACGACGGGTTCCGGAAGCGGCTGACCGGGGTGCGGGCGGACATGGTCCAGCGCGCCGCCGGGATGCTCTCGGCCGCCGGGATGGAGTCGGTCCGCACCCTGCTGGAGTTGCAGAAGTCGGGGGTGGCGGCAGCCGTCCGGCTGGGGGCGGCCCGGGCGGTGCTCGAGATCGGCATGAAGCTCCGCGAGGTGGTTGACCTGGAGGCCCGGATCGCCGCCCTTGAGGAGCAACTGGCCCGGAGCAACGCCGATTGAGGCGGCTGGGGTGGAAGGAGGGCGTGCGTGGCAGCCGGGTTGAGCAAGCGGGTTCGGGCGGTCGAGGCCGGGCTGGAAGCCGCGGCGCGGTCGCGGGGGTGCGAGGAGCCGGCGTCGGTCCGCTGGCTGGACCTGCTCCGGGCGTTCCTGCCGGTCCTGGAGGGCGACGTGCGGACGCCCGAGGGCGAGGCAGTTATTGAGCGTGTCCGATACAGCATTTGCCTGCTGGAGGAGTATGTGGCCGGCGACCTGCGGTCGGACCCGTGGGCGTACCTGGAGTACTACTGCCACGGCTGCCTGCTGCGGCTGGGGTGGGACGGGCCCGGCACCGAGGGCCGCCAACTCGCCTTCCGGGACCCCGACTACGACGGGCACATCCGTCAGATCGAGGCCATCGAACGCGCCCGCCGTGGCCCGCCTCGGTCGGACCCGCCACCGACCGCGTGAGTCCGGCCGCCCGCCGATCGCCGCGGGCGAAGATCCTCATCGGCGACGCCGACCCGGAAGGAGGTGTGTGGTGAGACTCGGGGTCGAGCTGGGGCGCATCGAGAAACAACTGGGACAAGGTCGGCCGGGATGCGGCCCGAAGACGGTGTTCCTGGTCGAGGAGCCGCCGGGCACGCCGACCACCCGGCGCGAGCTGTGGGGCAGGGCGGCCGTGGAAGTCGTCTACGACCCGACCGCCGGGCCGCCGCCGCTGCCCCCAGGTGGTCCACACAAGCTCATCATCGGGCCCGCAGGGCTGGCGGACCTCATCTGAACTCACGTGTGGAGGGCGACGCCGTTCTGCCCGGGACCTCGCACGGTTCTGGCCGGCACCGGTCGGCGTTCTGTACGACGGACCGAGCAGCCACAGACCACCTGGCTCGGCCCATCCGCTCGGACAGACCCTTGACGGCCGGTCCCGGACCGCCGTGAGTCGTCCGCGGTGCTACTCCAATCCCCGGCCTCCCGTTATCGACTAACTCAGCGCCACCTCGCCCGTGACGACGGCCCCTGAGTTGTTCTTCGCCTTGATCTTGAACTTGGCGTTGGCCTCATCGTACCAGAAGGTCAACTCCCCGTTGGCCAGCTCCGCGTCGGCCGGGGCAGTCGTCCGGCGGGTGGTGAAGTACCCGTTCTCGGAGACCGTGGCCAGGACGTTCGCCGACGAGTCCTGCCACTCCTGCAGGTTGGCGGTCTGACTTGCTTTGCCCCTCGACACCAACGGGACGTTCGCGGCAGATTGGCCGAAGATGAAAACAGTCCCTCCCGAGTACAGCAAGCAATGGCCGGCCTCCAGGGTGTGCTTCAGCCCGCCGGAAACCAGCGCCACATCATTGGCGGTGATGTTCGGCAGGAATCCGTTAGCTGCCCGGTATTGACCGGTACAGGCCACCTCGTTGTAACTATCGCCGGCGAAGATGAGTCCGCGACA
The DNA here is from genome assembly GCA_035699305.1 of Fimbriiglobus sp. GTDB lineage: Bacteria > Planctomycetota > Planctomycetia > Gemmatales > Gemmataceae > DASSAT01. The sequence continues at coordinate 1,940 of DASSAT010000057.1, forward strand.
CCAACCGCCGCCCGTGTCCCACGGACGAAGGTACATCTCCGTCTGCGCGATCGCACCCGGCATTTTGAACGTGAGCTGAGTGGCACTGCCCCAGGGGGGGGCATACGGGGTGACGGTCATCAATGCCGTACCCGTAGATGACTGCCACTCGGTCAGGTTGGCGGTCTGGCCGCTGGCCCCCTTGACCGCGAGCGGGGTGACGGCCGCCCCGGAGGCGACCACCGTCTGGGCGGCGGTGAAGGTGTTGGCGGCGTTGGTGCGGGCGAACCCGGCCCCGCCGACGACCGCGGTCAGCCCGCCGGCCGTCAGCACCGCCGACACCGCCGCCCCGGCGTTGTAGGTGGCCGCCGGGAACCGGTCGGCGTCCTCGGCTGCCCGCTGCACCACCGTCCACGCCGTCGCCGTCGT
>DASSAT010000058.1:0-4282 GCA_035699305.1 Fimbriiglobus sp.
GGTGGCGACCCGCGGTGAAAAGAACCCGAACGTGGGGTATGATGCCAACACCGGCGAGTTCGTGGACATGTTCAAGGCCGGGATCATCGACCCGACGGTCGTGACCCGCAGCGCCCTGCAGAACGCCGCCTCGATCGCCGGGCTGATGCTCACCACCGAGGTGATGGTCACCAAGATCGACGAGGACGACAAGAAGTCCCGGGTGAGCGGCGCGATCGCCTAACGGCTCAAGGGAAAAAGGAAAAGGGAAAAGGGAAAAAGTAAGACAGGCGAGGGCGGCTTGCTCTTCTGCCTTCCACTTTTTCCCTTTTCCCTTTTCCCTTTTCCCTTCCGATGAGGGATAGATGGCCGTCAAGCGCGACTACTACGAAGTCCTCGGCGTCGCCCGCGACACCTCCGTCGAGGAGGTGAAGAAGGCGTACCGCAAGCTGGCGATGCAGTTCCACCCGGACCGCAACCACGGTGACCACGACGCGGCCGACAAGTTCAAGGAATGCACCGAGGCGTTCGAGGTCCTCTCCGACCCCCAGAAGCGCGACCGGTACGACCGGTTCGGCCACGCGGGGCTGGACGGCATGCCCCACGGCGGGGTGGACTTCGGCGACCTGTTCGGCGACCTGCTCGGCAGCTTCTTCGGCGGTGGGGTCGGCGGCCGGCGCCGCCGGGCCGGGCCGCAGCCGGGCCGCGATGTTCAGGTCGTCCTGGACATCGAACTGGTCGAGGCGGCCACCGGGGTCAAGAAGTCGGTCACGATCCAGCACGAGGACCACTGCGAGCCGTGCGGCGGGACCGGGGCCAAGGCCGGCAGCAAGCCGTCAGCGTGCAAGCGGTGTGGCGGCCAGGGCGTCGTCATCCAGCGGCAGGGGTTCTTCCAGGTCCAGCAGACCTGCCGGGCGTGCGGCGGGCAGGGGGTGGTGATCGCCGACCCGTGCCCGAGTTGTCGCGGCAACGGCCGGGTGGTCGGCCGGCGGACGGTCGAGATCGAGGTGCCGCCGGGGGTCGATTCCGGCGACCGCATCCGCTACACGGGCCACGGCGACGCCGGCGAGCCGTCGGCCCCCCGCGGCGACCTGGAGTTCGTCATCCGGGTGCGCGAGCACCGGTTCTTCCAGCGCGACGGCCAGAACCTGATCTGCCAGTGGCCGATCACGTTCACCCAGGCGGCGCTGGGCGGGCCGCTGGAGATCACCACCCTGACCGGCGAGAAGGTGAAGCACGAACTGCCGCGCGGCGTGCAGACGCACGAGGTGCTACGCTTGTCCGGGCACGGGATGCCGGCCCGGCGCGGCGCCGGCCGCAAGGGCGACCTGCTGGTGCAGGTGGTGGTGGACACGCCGCAGAACCTGACCCCGGAGCAGGAGCAGCTGCTCCGCCGGCTGGCCGAGTTGCAGGGCAACCCGACCGCCGCCCCGCACAAGAAGAGCTTCTTCGCCCGGCTCAAGGACTGGATGAGCGCGGCCGACCCGGCGAGCGGGGGGCGTTAGCCCCCTGTTGAATCCCGTGCGAGGCCGGCACCCTCCAACCCAACAGGGGACTGACGCCCCCCGCTCGCCAAGAGAAGCCATGAGCGACGAGACCGACACCACACCCGAGCCGCTGGACCCGGCCGCCCTCCAGGCGCGCGTGGACCAACTCGAGAAGCAGGCGGCCGACTACAAGGCGCTGATCGCCGACTTCGAGAACGCGCGCAAGCGGCTGACCCAGGACGCCGACCGGCAGCGGAGATACGCGGCCGAGCCGCTGGCCCGCGACCTGCTCGCCGGCCTGGACAACCTCGACCGGGCGGTGCAGGCGGCGACGCAGGCTGGCGGGTCTGGCGCGCTGGTCCAGGGGGTGACGGCGACGATCGCGCTGTTCCTGGACGTGCTCAAGCGGCACGGCGTCCGGCGGGTGGACGTGGCCCCGGGGTCGGCGTTCGACCCGCACGTCCACGAGGCGGTGATGCAACTGCCGACCAACGACTACGACCCGGGGACGGTGGTGCAGGTGGTCCAGCCGGGGTTCCTGCTGCACGACCGGGTGCTGCGGCCGGCGAGTGTAGTCGTCGCCTCTGAACCACCCGCCGGTGGCTCGAACGATTAGTGATCTTGTAGGGTGGGCCGAGTCTTCGAGGCCCACCGTCTTCGGCAACGCAGCTGCGGTGGGCCTCGAAGACTCGACCCACCCTACGAAAGACATCCATGCCCACTTACGACTACAACTGCGACGGCTGCGGGCACGAGTTCGAGGAGTGGCAGTCGTTCAAGGACGACCCGCTGACCAAGTGCCCCTTGTGCAAGAAGAACAAGCTCCGCCGGCTCTTCGGCGGTGGGGCGGCGATCATCTTCAAGGGGTCCGGGTTCTACGAGACCGACTACCGCCGCAAGGACGAGGCCAAGAAGGACAAGCCCGATGGCGAGGCCAAGCCGGAGGCGAAGGCCGAGACGCCGGCCAAGACCGAGACGGCTTCGGCCGACGGGGATGGTGGGAAGAAAGGTTCGGGCAAGGGGAAGAAGGACGGGGGTTAGGAAAAAGTCCGAAGTCCAGGCTGGGGTGAGCCGATGAGTAAGGTGCGATGTCCGATCTGCAACGCGGCGATGCCGGCCAACTGGGCGGACTATCCCGACTATCCGTTCTGCAGCCGCCGCTGCAAGATGATCGACCTGGGCCGCTGGCTCGGGGAGGACTACAAGGTGTCGTCGCGGGACGACAACCGGTCCACCCCCGGCGAGCCGGGGTCGGACGACAACACGGTCCGCTGAGCCGGCCGGTCCTACGGCCGAACCCATAGCCGCAAGCCCCCCGTCGCGACGGGGGGCTTGCTCTTTTACCCTGGGACCGCGGCCGTCCCGGCCGCTCTTGCTCCACGCGTCGGGGACCTCCGGCAACAGTCGAAGCGCCCAGATGTGTCGAGCAAGAGCGGCCGGGACGGCCGCGGTCCCGGGGTACAATGGGGTATCCCTCCCGCGGGTGCCCCGTGACGTACCTCATCGACGGCTACAACCTGCTGTATGCAGTCGGCTGGGCGCCGAAGCGGCCCAACAAGCTGGAGCCGGCGCGTCGGAAGCTCCTCGACTGGCTGGCCGAATCCGTACCCCTGAAGTCCGGGGCCGCGGTGTTCCGCGTGGTGTTCGACGCCCAGAAGGGCCGGGCGCCGAACGGCGGGCGGTCACACCGCGGGGTGCTGGTGCAGTTCGCCTACCGGCGGACGGCCGACGACCTGATCGAGGTACTGCTCGCCGCCAAACCGACGCCGGGCACCATTACGGTCGTGTCGAACGACGGCCGGTTGCACGAAGCGGCGCGCCGCACGGGTAGTCGGGGGTGGACCTGTCAGGCGTTCCTCGACTGGCTGATCGAGGCGGAGCGCGGCACCCCCGGCACTGCGCACTACCGCCCGCCGGAAAAGCCCGACGGCCCCGCCTCTGCCGACGAGACGGCGGCCCTCCTGCGGGCGTTCGGCAAGCCCAAGCCGCGGTGACGCCGGCTGTCCCAGCCCTTCCGAAGTACGTCCTGCTCCTGACACAAGAAAAAAATTGAAAAAAACTCTTGCGATTTCGGAACTGCCGCATATGATCGATCATGTTCGAACACAATCGAACACCAGCCTTGAGAGCCAGAGGTGACTGCGACATGCAAGAGACCCTGGCGGAAAAGACGTACCAACACCTCCGCCGCAAGGTGCTGACGGGGGAACTGCAGGCCGGCTCGCAGTTGGTCAACCGCACGCTCGCCGAGGAGTTGGAGGTCAGCCTGGCTCCGGTCCGGGAGGCGATCCACCGGCTGGCCACCGAGGGGTTGGTCGATCACATCCCCGGCGCGGGGGCGTTCGTCCGCAAGTTGAACTCGCAGGACTTGGAAGAGCTGTACGTGCTGCGCGAGGCGGTCGAGAGCTGCGCGGCCGCCGAGGCCGCCCGGTACATCGCCGACTGGCAACTCGACGTGCTCGACGAGGTGTGTCGGCGGTTCGCGGAGATCGTCGAGGAGGTCCGGCGGCGTCCCGGCCGGACCGCGACCGCCGCGCTGTTGGATCGCTGGCTCGACTGCGAGGAGCGGTTCCACTCGATCGTCGTCGAGGCGGCCCGGAACCGGCTGCTGGCCAAGGTCGTTCACGAGTATCGGGCGTTGGTCCAGGTGTTCGGGGTCCAGCGCCACCGCGAAACCATCCTGACCGAGGCGGTCGCCGAGGAGACCGCCCGGGGCCACGAGGCGATCGCGGGCGCGCTGCGCCACCGCGACGCCGACACCGCCCGCCGGCTCATGAGCGCCCACATCCAGCGGGGCCGGCAGACAGTGCTGGAGT
>DASSAT010000059.1:0-2049 GCA_035699305.1 Fimbriiglobus sp.
GGGGCCAGGGACGACACCGAAGCGCCCCGACGTGCGGAGCAAGAGCGGCCGGGACGGCCGCGGTCCCAGGGGGGTCACTCCCCCACCACGTCCTCGATGCGGAACACGGCAGCGGACCTTGCCCCGGTGTTGCGACCGGTCAGCATCGCCCCGAACAGCAACTCCCGCCGCGCCCCGTCGCCGAGCGACAGCACGACCGGCGTCGAGATGACCTGCACCTCCCACCCCGTCTGCGCCCGCAGGTCGCGTGTCCAGTAAACCGCCCCGTCGGCCGGGTTCAGACACGCAACCTGTCCCTCCTGCGAAACCGCGTAGACGGCCAGCGTCAGCGCGCCGCCGGCGTAGGTCGCCACGGCCGGGCCGGCGGACAACGCCGACCCGAGCGACCGCCGCCACCGCAGCTTTCCGGTCACGCGGTCGATGGCGTACACGGAGCCGTCCCGGCACGCGGCGTACACGGACCGCGCATCCGCGGCGAGCGCGGTATGCACCGACTTCGGCGTGTCATACCGCCAGACCACGGTCCCGGTCGCCGCTTCGACGCACACCACCGCGCCGGCTGGCGCCGTCTCCCGCGGCACGCCCTCCTCCGAATCCGCAACCACGTCTTCGACCAGGTTGCCGGTGCCGAGACCGTAGACCACCCGGTCCCCGAGCACCAGCGGCGGGCCGAACGACCGCAGTCCGACCGGCGTCCGCCAAACCTCGGCCCCGGTCGCGGCGTCCAGCCCCAACAGCGCGAGGGTCCGGTAGCCGCTACCAGCGAAGACCCGGCCGTTCGCAACGGCCGGCGGGGTGTCGATGTGCAACTTCTGTTCGTCGCCCTTGAATTGCCAGACCGTCGCCCCATCGGCGGCGTTGACACAGTACAACCCGTCATCGCCGGCCGAGAAGTAGACCTTGCCGTCAACGACGCGCGGGGTGCCCTCGGTGTGACTGGTCGTCGTCACCGGGTTCGGCCACGACGGCTTGCCGGTCGCGGCGTCGAGCCGGAACAGCCGCCGGTCGGCGTCGGTGTGCAACCCCTCGCCGGCGAAGACGTGCCCGCCGCTGACGGCCGGGGCGGCGAACACGGGCCTCATCTTGCCGCCGTCGTTGAACCGCCAGACCTCCTGGCCGGTGGCGAGGTCCAGGCAGACGACCGCCCCGCGGTTGTATAACCCGTGTTCCTTGCGGGTGCCGAAGTAGACCCGGTCCCCCGCGACGACGACGGGCGACATGACCTCGGCGAAGTCCGTCGTCCCATACCAGACGCGGACGTCCGCCAGCTTCGGCGCGAGAGTGGAGTCGGTCGCCTCGCCGACCTGTCCGCCCAGGTTTGTCTGCACGCTCTCCCGCGGCCACGTTAGGGCGAGCGAGAGCGCCCCGAACAGCAGCATCGCCCCCAGCCCGACTGACTCGCTCGATAGGCTCAGCCGGATCGGGCCGGGGTCATTGTGCCCGAGCATCCGGTAGCTGGCGTAGAGCGCCGCCGCGACCAGCCCGATGGCGATGGCGGTGAACTCCTTGCCCATGCCGGTCGTCGGCTGTCCCGCCGCGGTCGGCGTGCCGGCGAGAGACAGAGCCTCGCCCCAGCCCAGGAAGGACACGACGCCAGCGGCCACCAGCCCGACCGCCGCGGTCAACCCGAGCAGCGTGAGGAGTTCGCGGCGGCCGGGGGTTGCGGTCACGGCGGGGTCGTCGGCCGCGAGCCGGCGGTAGCGCCGGCCAGCCCAGACCAGCGCGACCAGGTTGACGCCCAGGAGCAGTAGCCCGACCGCCCGCGGCGAAGCGGCACCCACATCCGGGAGGAGTCGGAACTCCCGAAGTGCCCAGTACACGAGCGCGGCCGTCGTGTTGAAGCTGGCTACGGTCAGGAACGCCCGCCACCGCTTGATGCCGACCGCCAGCCTGGCGAACACACCGGGGAAGAGCGCCGCCACGACCGCCAGCGGGCCGACCAGCGCGAACGAGGGAATGACCGCGAACAAAGGCGAACCCGGAGCGGAAGCGAGGGGGTGGGGAGTCCACCCCTCCCCCGGCCCCTCCCCGAAGCGGAGAGGGGAGAAA
>DASSAT010000060.1:0-3387 GCA_035699305.1 Fimbriiglobus sp.
GCAAGACGGTGGGCCTCGAAGACTCGACCCACCCTACAAGAACTTCCGCGGTCGATCACTAGTCCTCCTGCTCGGCTGTCCGGGCTGGCGCTACCGCAGCCAGTTAAGACAATCCTGGGCGATGACGCGGCCGCTGAAGTCCAGCCCCGACCGGGTCTCGGCGTCCCAGTAGGCGAGGGCCAGGCGGAAGGAGACCGCCGCCTCGCCGACCGCCCCCACCTCCAGGGCGAGCAGCCCGCGGAGGGTCGCCACGTCCGCCCGCTGGCTGAGCGCCTGGGCGTTCGACCGGACCCGGCTGCCGAGCTCGGCGCGGGCGAAGACCCGCCAGCCCAGGTTGGCGAAGGACGGCCACTCGCCCGGACGGTCGTCGAGGATCGCCTTGCCGATCGTCAGGGCTATCGCCTGGCGCGGGCCGATGGACCCGGCCCCCGCTTGTACCCCTTCCAGGGCGGCGAGGTCGTCATCGGCGGTGGCGTAATCGCCGGCCGCGGCTGACGCCAGGGCGCGCAGCCAGCGGAAGTCGCGCGTGCCGAGGGACAGTTCCTGCTCGGGGACCATCCACTGGCGGACGTCCTGGGTCCGCCCGGTCATCGCCAGGAGTTCCAGCTCCAGCGCCATGCCCTCGACCCCGAAGGCGGCCACGTCGGAGGCGAGCAGTTCGTCCCGGGCCTTGCCCGTCAGACCCAGCCGCCCGGCGAGCCTGGCCCGGTCCAGGATCCGCGCGCCCGTCGCCTCCTTCGCGTACACCTTCTCCTGCTCGCTCACCGCCCGGTCCATCCGCGCCAGCTCCTCCCCGGCGCGGGCCAGCCGCTGGCGGAACGGCTCGCCGGCCTCCCCCCGGCGTGGCCCGGCCTCGCGGGCGCGGTCGAGGTACGCACGGAAGTGCTTCGCTGCCAGGTCGAGGTAGCCGAGTTCCATGTACAGCAGGCTGAGGTCGCGGTGTGCCGCGGCCAGCCCCGGCTGAAGGGCGACGGCTCGGTTCAGGGCCGCGCTCGCCTGGGCGCAGCGGAGTTGCATCAGCTCGGGCATCCGGCGGACCCAGGCCCGCTCGCGGGTGGCCTGGATCATGCGGAGGTAACTCGTCCCGAGGACGAGGTGGGTCTGGGCGTCGTCGGGGTTCGCAGCCAACGCCCGGCGGGCGGAGCGGATCGCCAGATACAGGACGGCCGGGGGAACGTCGTCCCGCTGGAAGTTGAACCGCTGGAACGCCGCCCGGACCCGGGCCGTGAGCGGGGAGCCGGCGGCCGAGCGGTCCTGTTCCGTGGCCGGCGGCAGTAGGAGGGTAAGCCGCAGCTGGGCGTCGAGCAGTGAGCCTGGCCCGGTCCAGCTGCCGGCCGCGCCGATCAGCGCAGTCGTCTGAGCTGCCTCCCACGCGGACAGGTGGCGGACCGGGGCCGAGCCGCGGAGCACGTCGGCGTGCAGCAGGTGAAGGTCGGCCTCGTCCGCGTCGATCGACCGCATCGGGGCTGGCTTCCAGAGTGCTTCCCACCACCGCCGCGGCCGCACCTCGGGGTCGGGCGGGCCGCGGTCAACGACCTTCTCGGCGGCCGGGTGGAAGGCGAGTTGGTTCGGGTCCACCTCCCAGCCCCGGTACGGGTCCACCGTCCCGGCCCGGGCGGGGTCGCGCCAGCCGAAGACCGCCACGTCGCCTTCGAGGTAGAGCAGCGGCCACTGCCCCGGGTCGGCGAGGAACTGCTCCAGCGCGGCGAACAGGCGGTCGCGGTTGGTGTCGTAGACGACCGCGTGGGTGATCCCCGCCTCGCGCATCCGCCCGGCCCACTGCTCGGGCGTCCGGTCGCTCGGGACCAGGCGGGCCGAGAGGATGCCGCGGTCCTGGGGGCAGAACCACGCGAAGGCGGAGGCGGTGTCCGGCGACAGGTGGAGGGCGCGGCTGTGCGGCCCCAGCCGCCCGTCCTGGTGCCAGCGCAGGGCCGTCCGCGCGCACCGCTCCAGCGCGGGAGCGGTCTCGACAGCCCAGCGCCGGGGTTCGAACGGCGGCCATCGCAGCCAGCCCGTCCAGGCGCAGGCGAGGACCGCCAGCCCGAGGCTGGCCGTCAGCAGTCGGCCGGTCAGCAGCCAGCCACCCGTCCACCGGCCGCGGATTTCGCTCCGGCGGACGAAGATGTCCTGAAGGTTCCAAGCCAGGACCGGCCCCGCCACGACCGCGAAGACCGGCACGGCTCGGGCCTGGACCACACTGAGCACGGCCAACCCGACCCACGGGAGGGACCGCTGCCAGCGCCAGCGGCGGACGGTCAGCGCGAACGACAGCAGCCCCAGTCCCAACAGGGGGAAGTATGCCAGGCCGGCCGGGCTATGGCCGAACCGCGTCAGGTAAGCCTGCCCGAACGGTGACATCACCTGTCCAAGCCCGGCCCCCGCCGACCCGGACCAGCTCAGCTCCGCGGGCCAGGTGAAGACGTGGACGTGGGCCGGGTTCAAAAGGCACACGGTGGCGAGACCGGCCAGGGCGACGGTCCGATGCAGGAAGTTCCGGGTGCGGACGCCGGCCTCGTCCAGGGTCTCTCCGAGCCAGACCAGCGCCACGACGCCAAGCCCAACGACGAACCCGGCGTCCACGTTGGCCCAGACCGCGAACAGGATCGCCAGCGGCCACGGCGGCAGAGGGGGGACAGTCCGTTTCGCGGCGTCGTTGCGTCTCAGGAGGAGCAGCGTCAGGGCGAGCAGGAGCAGCGAGATCGTCTCCGGCTGGAGCAGGAGTCGCGTCCCCATCGCCAGCAGTGCCAGCGCGGTGCAACCCACCGGCACCCACCACCCCAACTTCGTCCAGCTAAGACGCAACAGGATCAGCCCGACCCCGACGACCAGCAGCGCCTTGCCGACGACGAGTCCCGCTCCATCGGCAACGGAGTAAACGCCGTAGCTCAGGAAGTCGTAGAGCCAGTTCGATCCGGCCACGGTTTCGACGAACGACGGATTATCGAGCGTCAGCTGCCCGTGGGCCACGTCCCGACCGATGGCCAGGTGCTTCCAGATGTCGCTGTTGCGGGCCGGGAACGATGCCAGGAGGAAGGCGAACATCGAGACGAACAGCACCGGGAGGGGACGCAGCCAGCGGGGGGAGGGCGAGTCAGCTCGCACTTGGGGTTGTGATCCCATGCCTGGTGCGGCAGGCGGATGGGTCGAGGGGTCGAGGGTCGGCGTCATCGGGGTCCGTCGGCGCGGGAGGGGACGGGATGCGAACGGCTTACGGCGAGGTATCGATTCACACTAAAGCGGAGGGTCCCGGCCGTCAATTCCGGAGATGGACGGGGGGTGTGCAGAACCCCTCCCCCGGCCCCTTCCCTAAGACTGCACTTTGCGCGATTTCCTCACACCCGAATGACGAGAACGCCGGGGAAAACGAGGCTCGATCCTGATAATGCC
>DASSAT010000061.1:0-4793 GCA_035699305.1 Fimbriiglobus sp.
CAGGGTTCTGTCACCCCCTCACGCCCTCACCCCCTTATCTTCCGAACCCCTTCATCTTAACGCGGAAGATCACGAAAGTCGGCGTCCGGTCCACCGGTTCGAGAGTCTTCAGCCAATCGACGATGGCGAGCAACTCCGGCCGGCGGTCGGGGCAGGCGGACAACAGCGACACGCTCACCGCCAGGTAGCCGTTGCCGACCGCCTGCTTCACCTTCTCCGGCGTCACCTCCGGCATCTGGTGAATCATCAGCACCCGGAACGGCGGCCGCATCACGGCCCAGTCGCCGCCGTAGTACCAGACGTAAACCGGGGGTGGCTCGTTCGCCGCCATCCACGCCTTCAGTTCGGGCAGCCCCTGGCCCCAGTCGTAGTTGGAGTCGGCGAGCAAGTCCGGGCCACGCGAGGGCCCGCCCCAGACCCGGTTGATGTACCGCAGCCCGCCCGGCCACGCCGATACGGCGACCAACACGGACCAGGCGAGACAGAAGACGGCGAGCGCGGCGGTGAGGCGGCCCGTCCACCCCTCCCCCCAACCCCCTCCCCGAAGCGGGGAGGGGGAGCCAGAGTCTTCTCGTCCTCCCCTCCCCGCTTCGGGGAGGGGCCGGGGGAGGGGTTTCCTCCGGCAGACCGCCACGGCGAGCGCGACGATCAGGAACGCGACCAGCGGGAAGACCAGCCGCACGCCGATCTGCACCCGGGCGTTGAGGCTGAACGCCAGCAGCGCCAGCACCGCCCACCCGGCCGGGTTGAGCAGCATCCGCGGCCGCGCCAGGAGCAACACGACAAGCAATGCGAGCGTCGGGTCCGGCAACTTGATCGACAGGGCGACCGGGAAGTAGTACCACACGGCCCGCCGGTGCCACTGGCCGGCGACGAACCCGCCGTGATGGCCGCGGACGTTGTGCTTTACCTGCTGGACCAGCCCCTCGCCGGCATTGGAGAAGATCGCCAGCCGCTCCGAGACCGGCACCAGCGCCGACTTCGCCGGCCCGTCCGGGAGCGAGTGCGTCCACGTCACGAAGCTCCGCTCCGGCTGCCAGTCGCAGCCGCAGTACGCGAACAACACCACAATCCCGATCCAGAACGCATACACCATGTCCCAGCGAAGCCGCGTGGTATCTGCCCAGGCGGCTTTCACTCGGCCCCACGCCGAGCCGGTCCGCGGCGGCGGGAACGCCCCCGCTTGCGACAGGTGGCACAGCCCGAACACCAGCCACAGGATCGGCACGAACGCCAGGGCGGATGCCTTGGCCGCCAGGGCGACGCCGTAGAGCACCCCGGGCAAGAGCACCCGCCGCGGCCAGCGCTCGCCGCGGTTGGTGAGCCAGTGGTACGACGCGACGAGGACCGTCGCCGTCAGCGCGATGTCGGTCGTGGCCAGCGTCGCGTGGGCGAGCAGGTTCGGGTCCGCGGCCAGGAGCCCCGCGGACAATCGGCCGGCCCACGGGCCGCCGAGTACCCGCCCCCACCGCAGCCCGTAGAACAAAAGCAGCCACCAGAACGGCAGGTTGGCCAGCCGCGCCGTCGGCAGGAGTTGGTGCAGGTCGGCGACCGGGTCGAACGGCTCGCCGCGCTGCCGCTCCCACAGGTACAGCGGCAGCGTCTGGGCATCGACCGGCAGGGGCATGGTCCCCTTGCGCATCAGCACCTGGTTGCTACCGGACCGCCAGGAGTTCAACCCCTCGGCGATGTAGAACGGTTCGTCGAAGGTGGCGCCGAGCCGACTCGATGCCGTGACGCACCAGGCCGACGACAGGGCGCCGACGAGGAGCAGCCAGAGGGCGTCGAGAATCCGGTCCCGGGTCATGCGGTGGGGAGATAGCCAAGTTGGCCGAACCCGGCAAGGTGAACCGACCGTGAGTAACCCGCCCGCCGGCGTGGAGGTGGTCAACCCGCGCGTCCGCCGCGGCCCGTTCCGGGCCGCCGTCTTCGACTTCGACGGCACCCTGTCCCTGATCCGCGAGGGCTGGGCCGGGATCATGGCCGACCTGGGCCTCGACCTGCTCCGCGAACAGGGCTTGCCCGGCGACAAGGCGCAGCTCGAAGACCAGATGTTGCGGCTGAGCGGCAAGCCGTCGATCTTCCAGATGCGCCGGCTCGCGGAGGTGATCGGGCAGCGCGGCGGCACGCCCGGCGACCCGGAAGACTACCTCGCGGAGTTCCTGCGGCGGTTGTTCGCGGTCGCGGACGTGCGCAAGGAGCAGTTGGCGTCTGGGGCAGCGTCGCCGCAGGAGTGGGCGGTCGCCGGGACGCACGCCTTGCTGGACAACCTGCGCCGCCGCGGGGTGGCGCTGTACCTGGCGAGCGGGACGGACCTCGCGTTCGTCCGCCAGGAAGCGGAACTGCTGAAGCTGACGGAGTACTTCGGCCGCCACGTCTACGGCCCGGTGGACGACACGCCGAACTTCTCCAAGCGCGACGTGATCGCGATGATCCTCCACGAGCACGGCATCCCCGGCGAGGAGTTGCTGGGGTTCGGCGACGGGTATTCGGAGACGGTCGAGGTGAAGCGCGTCGGCGGGGTGGCAGTCGGGCTGGCGACGGCCGAGGCCGGTGTGCCGGGCGTCAACCGGATGAAGCGAGACATCCTCATCGAACTGGGCGCGGACGTGGTGATCGCGGATTATGCGGAGCAGAAACAGCTGATCGCATGGTTGTTTGGAGAGTGAAGGTTCTCAAGCCCACGGACGGCCGTCCGTGGGCTTGGGGGAGTTCGACATGCCCTACCCGCAATTCGACCGCTCGAAACTCCTCATCAAACCGCTCGCCGAGCGCGCGCACGACCTCACGCTCGACATCCTGCTGCCGCTCGACGCCCCGATCACCTTCGAGCACCCCTCGATTCCGGCTATCGGCCAACGGCTCGCGTCAGCCAAAGCCTCGGGCGCCGCCCGCGTCCTGATGATGGGCGCCCACGTCCTGCGGGCCGGGGTGCAGCGGCACCTCATCGACCTGATGGACCGCGGCCTCGTCTCGCTGGTCGCCATGAACGGGGCCGGGCCGATCCACGACTGGGAGTTCGCCCGGATCGGCGCCAGCACCGAGAGCGTCGCCCGGTACGTCCGCACCGGCGAGTTTGGCCTGTGGGCCGAGACGGGCGCGATCAACAACGCGATCCGGGCTGGCGTCGCCGACGGGCTGGGCCTCGGCGAGGCGGTCGGCCGGGCCATCGCCGAAGGCGACTTCCCGCACAAGGACATCTCGGTCCTGGCCGCGGCGTACCGACGCGGCGTCCCCGTCACGGTCCACATCGGCATCGGCTACGACATCATCCACGAACACCCGAACGCCGACGGGGCCGCGCTGGGGCAGGCGAGCTACACCGACTTCCTGGTCTTCGCGGAGCACGTCCGCAGGCTGGAGGGCGGCGTCGTGCTGAACTTCGGCACCGCCGTCATGGGACCGGAGGTGTACCTCAAGGCGCTGGCGATGGCCCGCAACGTGGCACACCAGCGCGGCGAACGGATCGCCCGGTTCACGACGGCGGTCTTCGACCTGATCCCGCTGGACGACGACTACCACAAGCAGGCGCCGAAGACCGACCCGCGGTACTACTACCGGCCGTGGAAGACGATCCTGGTGCGGACGGTGGCCGACGGCGGCGAGAGCTATTACGTCGCGGGCGACCACCGGCAGACGCTTCCGGCGGTCTGGAGAGCAGCAACCACGGCAATGTAGTAGGCACACTCCGTGTGCCGTTCTTCCAGAGACGGCACACGGAGTGTGCCTACTACACTACATCCATGCTCACCACCGACCTGATCGAGCACATCCTCGCCACGATCCCGACCAAGACGGTCGGCCTGCTCGGCGACCTGTTCCTCGACCGTTACCTGGACATCGACCCGGCCCTGGACGAGCTATCGGTCGAAACCGGACTGACCGCGTACCAGGTGGCGCGGGTGCGGTCGTATCCCGGTGCTCTGGGGACGGTGCTCAACAATCTGGCGGCGCTGGGCGTCGGCCGCATCGTCCCGATCGCGGTGATCGGCGACGATGGCGAGGGCTACGAACTCCGGCAGGCGCTCGGGCGGATGCCGGCGGTGGAACTGGGCGGGCTGGTGATCGCCGCGGGCCGGCGGACGCCGACGTACACCAAGCCGATGCGCGGCACCGAGGAGCTGAACCGGCTGGACATCAAGAACCGCACGCCGACGCCGGCGGCACTGGAGGACGCAGTGCTGAAGCGGCTCGACGAGGCGTGGCCGCGACTCGATGCGCTGATCGTGCTGGATCAAGTTAGCGAAGAGGACTGCGGCGTCGTCACGCGACGAATCCGAGACCGTTTAGCGGTGGTCGCCAACGGCGACCCCGCCAAGTTCGTGCTGGCCGACAGCCGCGAGCGGATTTGGAACTTCTGGAACGTCTCGGTCAAACCGAATGAACGCGAATGCCACGGATTACGGGAGTGGGGCGGGGCAACTCTCACGGAGGAAGAACTCGATTATCAGGTCTGGCAGCAGTTGAATCGCATCGGTCGCCCCATCTTCGTCACGGAAGGGAAGCTTGGGATCAAGCTGTTTACTACCTGTACTGGTGGGTGGCAAACTCGACGGGCGCTGGCTTACCCCGTATCCGGTCCCATCGACATCGTCGGTGCCGGCGACAGTTGCAGCGCCGGGATCACCTGCGCGATGGCGTCCGGGGCGACACACGAGCAGGCGGCGGCGTTCGGCAACCTGGTCGCGTCGATCACGATTCAGCAGATCGGGACGACCGGCGCCGCGTTCCCGGAGCAGGTCCGGCAGCGGTGGCGAGAAGTGCAACCAGGCGAGCGGGGGGCGTAAGCCCCC
>DASSAT010000062.1:0-8655 GCA_035699305.1 Fimbriiglobus sp.
GATCGGCACCGCGAACCCGGGGAGCACGTCGGGCAGGGTGAGTTCGTCCCCGTTGTGCAGGAGTTGCTGGAGTTCGTCCTGGCGGTGGACGGACACGGTCTCCGTCTTCGGGTCGATCAGGACCACCACCCGAACCCCGGCGTTGAGGTACTCGCCGATCTTGATCTGCACGTCCCCCCACCGGTCGGTCGGGGACCGGACCTCGACCACCAGGTCCGGCGGCGCCTCGACGATCCCGGCGGGCGCCTCGCCGGACCACCGCTCCCGGCTCCAATAAACCAGGTCCGCCCCGCGAACCCGGTCCGGGTTCCGCTTTGTCAACACGAACGTGTCGTGGGAGCAGACCAGCCCCAAGTCGTGATCCTCGATGAACCCGCCCACGATCCGGATAAGCCCGATGCACACCTGTCCGTGGCGCGCTCCACCGGGCATGATCGGCTTCAGCTTGCCGTCGATCAGCTCCACGAACTCGCCGTCGTGCCGCCGGGCGAACTCCTCGGCGGTCAGTAGGGCGGGCTGGGTAGGTGGTGTTTGAACGGCCGGGTCCACGCGGCGTCCTCCGTCGGGTCGTGCCCGCACTGTACCTCAGAAGCGACCGAACTCGCCACCCCGAGTGGACGGCAAAAAAGGAGCCGGGGCAGGCGCTCGGCCTGCCCCGGGAATGATGCCCGGCGGGACTCACTCGCCCGGCGGGAAGATGAAGCCGATGCGGTCGCGGAGAGTCCTAGCCGCCGCCGCAGTGCCCACCCCCGCCCGCCGGGGCGATGGGTCCGGTCGCGGCCGTTGGGCTTGGCGATGCGGGGGCGCTGCTCGCGGCCGGCGGGGCGGGCGGCTTGCGGCCGTGGGCGGCGACCCAGCCGCCGGTGGCCAGCCCCGCCCCGAGCAGCATCCCCAGCGGCAACAGGCACCCCAGCGGCAACAGCCGGCCGATCGCCGGGCCAGACGCCCCCGCCGGCCCCTTCCGCGCGGCCGCGGATGCCACCCGCCCGACCAGCGACTCGGACACCGCCTGCGCCCGGCCGATCGACGCCAGGAGCAGGAGCGCCCCGACCGCCAGCCCCACGCCGCGGCGGGTCAGCCGCCGTCGAAGTCCTTCGCGGGCCCGCGCTAGCCGCCACGCCATCGACCCCAGCGGGCAGCCGATCACCCGGGCCGCCTCGTCGTGCGTCCGCCCCTCCAGGTAGACCAGCACGATCAGGGTGCGGTCCCGGTCCGGCATCCGGCACAACTCCTCGTCGAGGATTAGCCGCAGTTCCTCCTCGGCGACGCCGGCCGACGGGTCCGGGGTGTCGGCCGCGGGGTCCGGCAACGGGCCGGGGGTCGGGCGGGCCACCCCGGCCCGGGCCTTGCACGCCACCCGAACGGCGACGCCGTACAGCCAGCTCCCCAGCGCCTCCGGCCGGGCGATCGCGTGGGCCTTGCGCGCCAGCACCATAAAGGTGGCCTGGAAGGCGTCCTCGGCCGCGTGCGGGTCGCGCAGCACCCGCCGGCAGACGCCCAACACCGGCGGGCCGTGCCGGCGGACCAGCGCCTCAAACGCCTGCTGGTCGTTGTGCCGGGCGAACCGGTCGAGCAGGTCGCGGTCCGGGGCGTGGTCGGGGTCGGCCGCGGGGACCGGACGGCCCCGGCGGGGGTGGCCAGACAGGATCGAACTGAACGGCATGACGGGAATCTCGGGGAAGTCCGCCGCCGCTATCCCGTGCGGCACCGACTTCTCTATTGACTGCCGCGGGGACGGCCCGCAACTAGTGGTCGGATGTTTTTTTTCCGCGACCGAGTTACCGGCCGTCGGCCTTCTCGATCAGTTCCCGCGCCCGGGTCAGCCGCACCCGCTCGACCAGTCGGCGCAGGTCGTCGGCGTCTTCGGGGTCTACCCAGACCGGGCGGGTCCGCGACCCGACCGCCACCCCGACCCCGACTGCCACCAGCAGCACCCCCGCCACCTCCCCGACCAGGCCCCACTTGATGTGCGCGATCAGGTCGGGGACCGGCTCCCCGGTCAGTCGGCCCGGCGAGGTCGGGGCGAAGAGCAGCTGGGCGGCGACCGGGACGGCGACCAGCACCACCCGGAAGCAGGCGGACCAGAAGAGGGCCGGCGTCTTACCGCCGCACCCGACGACGAGGATGCGCCACATCGGCCGGTCGAGGTAGCCGGCCACGGCCAGGGCGAGCACGGCAGTCAGGCCCAGGGCGGCCAGCGGGGTTTCGAGGGGGGTCACGGCGTCCTCCCGAGGCGAACCGGGTTCGGCCCACGAGAGTATCTTCCCGCGCCGGAACCGCCGGTTGAAGCAAGAACCGGGAGGAGATCGCCGCGGAGAGGTTACTGAAAGAACTGCCTCACCGGCACCGCGAACCCGGGGAGGACATCGGGCAGGGTGAGTTCGTCGCCGTTGTCGTAGACCTGCTGGATCTCGTTGATCCGGTAGACGGACACGGTGGCGGAGTCCGGGTCGATCAGGAGGACGACCTTCACTCCGGCGTTCAGGTAGTCGAGCCCCTTGGCGACGAGCGAGGCCCAGGTGTTCGACGGCGAGCGAACCTCCACGACCAGTTCCGGGGCGGGGTCGAGGGCGTCCTCGGGGATCGGCCCCTTCGGCAACCGCTCGTAGCTCATGTACATGACGTCCGCCCCGCGGAGGGTGTCGGGGTCCCTGCGGATACGGACGAACGTGTCGTTCGTCATGACCCGCCCCAGGTCGTGCTCCCGGACGAACGTGCTGAGGGTGAATCCCACGTTGTTGCAGATGTACCCGTGCAGGCGGTGAGGCATGGGCTGGCGCTCCACCTTTCCGTCCACCAGATCGACGAACAGCTCGCCGCCGTAGAGCCGCACGAACTCGTCGGCGGTGAGAAGGGCTTGTGTGGTCGTGCTCATACCGTCGCCCTCGGGTCCGGTCGCAGAATACCACCCGGCCGCTCGCCCGTACCAGCCGAACCGCCGCGGCCCGCGGGGTCGGGCGACTCCGCGGGCCACGGCGGTTCGGGGAACGGAGCTTACCTCTTCTTCTTACCCGGCTTCTTGCCGGCCGGCTTCTTCACCCTGGCGGTCGGCTTCTTCGCCGCGCCGGCCTTCTTCTTGCCGAAGATCGCCTCGTACCCCTCGGCGTACCCCTTGGTCTCTTGCAACCCCACGCGGACGATGCTCACGGACAACCCCTCCAGTTCGCGGGGCGCCACCCCGGCGGCCCGTCATAGTGACAATGTAACTCGCGGTCCGCGAACCGTCGCGGGTCAGTGGCCGCACGCGAACCGGAACAGCACCTCCGCCGCCCGCTCGACCTGACCCAACTCGACCCACTCGTCCTTGGTGTGCGCCTGGGCGATGTCCCCCGGGCCGAACACCACCGCCGGGACGCCGGCCTGCGCGATGGTCGAGGCGTCGGTGCCGTAGGGGACGGCAACGACCTCGTGCGACCCGGCGACCGTGTCGATCGCCCGGCCGAGCCGGCGGACGAGTTCCCCCGAGCCTTCCGGATTGAGCGGCGGGCAGGCGAGTAACGGCGCCGAGAAGGTGTACGGAATGCCGGCCGTGTTCGGCTCGTTGCGGAACCACTCCTCCAGGTCGGCGATCGCTGCCGCCGCGGTCTCCCCCGGGAGGAGCCGGCGGTCCAGGTCGATCCGGCAGAAGTCGGGGACCGTGTTCGGCGAGGTGCCGCCCTCGATCCGGCCGAGGCTGAGGGTGGGCGGCCCGAGGGTGGGGTGCGGCGGTCGGGCAGACAGCCACCCGGCATAGTTCTCGACCTCGTAGATGACCCGCGCCATGTGGTAGATAGCGTTCTCGCCGTCGTCGGGTCGGGAGCTGTGGCACGCTCGGCCGGCCGTCTCGACCCGCCACCTCACCACCCCTTTGTGGGCATCGACGACGTTCAGCCCGGTCGGCTCGGCGACGACGGCGCAGTCGGCGCGGATACCGGACCGCATCAGGTGTTGGACGCCGAGGAAGGTGTGCTCCTCGTCCACGGTGAACGCCAGCACGACCGCCGCGGAGCCGGCGGGCTTCTCGCGCACCAGTCGGGCGAACGCGGCGAGCATACAGGCGATGCCAGCCTTCACGTCGCAGGCGCCGCGGCCGAAGAGCTTGCCGTCGCGGACCTCAGCGGCGAACGGGTCGATGGTCATGCCGTCCACCGGGACGGTGTCCTGGTGGGCTTCCCAGAGGACGGTGAACGGCGGCGCCGGCGGGGTGTAGTGCGCGATGATGTTGTCTCGGCCGGGGGCGACGTGCTGCCGCTGGTACGGCACGCCGAGGCCGCGGAGTTGGGCTTCGAGATAGTCGGTGACTCGGGCCTCGTGGACGAGGCCCGGCGGTAGGTCGGTGCGGCCCATCGGATTGACCGAGGGGAGGCGGACCAGGTCGGCGAGCAGCGCGGGGATCGGGTGCATGGTCGTCACTCGGAAAGCCCGGGGACGGCCGTCCCCGGGCTTTCGGGGCGCGGTTGGTACTTCTGGAAGTTCCAGATCCAGGCACCTTCTTTTACGTGGTTCAGAATGTAGTTGAACACATTCCGCTGATGACTCCGGTCTCGTACCGGGATGACCTTGCTGCCGACCGCCCACAGCTTCCCGTCCCACTTCTGCTCGTTGGCGATGAAGTGTGCGTGCTTCTTGGCCCGGCCGACCCATTGCTTCGGCACCGGCCCCGGCGGCATCTTCGCCAGCAGGTGACAATGCTGGCCGCCCATGCTCAGGCAGAGCAACTGCGCCTCCAGTCGCAGAAACATCTCGACCAGTGCCTCCCCGATCGCCGGTCGCCACTCCCACGACAGCACCACCGGCGGTTGTTTCAGGAGTTTCTTGCTCCGCTGATACTTCCAGTCGTACTTGCCCTTCGGCGGAGGATTCTTGTAGTCGCCCTCGACGTGCTCGCGGTGGTGGCGGGTGCGGAACCCGCGCGGGTCGCCGTACAGCCAGGCGCCATAGGTGTGCGTGGTGCAATGGAACCACTTCCAGGAGTCGTCCATCATGCGTCTCCAAGCCCGTCGATTGCAATCGACGGGCTTTCATCGTCCCCGAACCTCTCCCTGCGGTCAACCATCGACGCTATAACGCACCACACCCGACCCACGGAGCCGCCGATGAAGATCCATGAGTACCAGGCCAAGGAACTGCTCGCCGCCGCGGGCGCCCCGGTCCCACGCCACGTCGTCGCCGCCACCCCCGACGAGGCCGAGCGCGCCTTCGTCGAACTCGGCGGCACCGGCGCCATGATCAAGGCCCAGGTCCACGCCGGCGGCCGCGGCGCCGGCCAACTCAAGGGCTACGCCGGCAAGCTCGGCGGCGTCAAGTTCGCCCCCACCCGCGAGAAGGCCGCCGAGATCGCCAAGGCCATGCTCACCCACCCGCTCGTCACCAAGCAGACCGGCCCGGACGGCGTCGCCATCAACACCCTGATCGTCCAGGCCGACGCCGAGCCGGCCAAGGAGTACTACGTCGCCATGGTCCTCGACCGGGCCGTCGGGCTGCCGGTCCTGATGGCCTCCGCCGAGGGCGGCATGGACATCGAGGAGGTCGCCGCCAAGCACCCGGAGAAGATCCTCAGGGTGACAGTCTCGCCGGAGACGGGCCTGTTGCCGTTCCAGGCCCGCGACCTGGCCTACCGCCTCGGCTTCACCGGCGACCAGGCCGACAAGGCCGCCGCCATCATGACCGCCCTCGCTAGGGTGTACCTGGAGAAGGACGCCAGCCTCGCCGAGATCAACCCGCTGGCCGTCACCAAGAAGGGCGAAGTGGTCGTCCTCGACGCCAAGATTGATTTTGACGACAACGCGCTGTTCCGCCACAAGGACGTGCAGGCGCTGCGCGATCTGGGCGAGGAGAACCCGACCGAGGTGCGGGCCGGCAAGGCGAACCTCAACTACATCCAGCTCGACGGCACCATCGGCTGTCTGGTCAACGGGGCGGGGCTGGCGATGGCGACGATGGACATCGTCAAGCACCACGGCGGCAACCCGGCCAATTTCCTCGACGTCGGCGGCGGCGTCACGGCCGATGGCGCCAGCGAGGCGTTCCGCATCATCCTGTCGGACCCGAAGGTGAAGGGCGTCCTGGTCAACATCTTCGGCGGCATCGCCAAGTGCGACCTGATCGCCGAGGCGTTGGTGAAGGCTGGCCGCGAGGTCGGCTTCAAGGTGCCGGTGGTGGTCCGGCTGGAGGGGACGAACGCCGACAAGGCGCGGGAGATTTTGAAGGGCGTCCAGGGCGAGCTACCGATGATCCGCTCCGCCGCCGGGCTGACCGAGGCGGCGAAGCTGGTGGTAGAATTGGCGAAGTGACCCGAGGGCTGACTCATGCGGCGAGACGACATCCTGCGACGACTTCAGGAACACCCGTTCCGCCCGTTCCACGTGCGCCTTAGTAACGGGACCATCCATCTGATTCAGCACCCCGAGTTGGCGATGGTGGGTGGATCGAGCATGGTCATCGGCATCCCGCGGTCCGGGTACTCCGGCCCTGGCGACATCGACGATTACATGGTCGTATCTCTCGCGCACGTCGTGCAGATCGATCCGGTGTCTGCCCTGCCCACCCCGCGAGCGGGCGGCACCGACGCGGAGTAACGCCGACCAAGACGGAGGCCGACATGGCGACCGTGTCCGAGACCACGCTGACGACTGAGGAATATTTCCACTGGGTCGATCGGCTGGAGAACAAGGGGTGCCGATTCGAGTTGGTTCGCAACGAGCCGTTGGAACTGACTCGTTGGCCGGAGTCATTCGTCCCGGCTTACCACCGGCTCCTCAGTGTGTTGACCGATTACGTCATCCGCCGGAAATGTGGGAGCGTGGCAATGATGGGAGACGGCGTAATCACGCGCCGAACCCCGGACACAGTCCGCTGTCCAACCGCGATGGTTTTCCTCCGTCCGGCCCCGGTGGACGACTTCCCACCCCGGTACACAACCGAGGTTCCACACCTCGTCGTCGAATTCTCTCCTCCAGGTGACAAGTACAGCCGACTGATGAAGCAGATCATCGAATACGTTGAGTTTGGTGTGCCTCTCGTCTGGGTAGGCGAACCCGATGAGCAGGCCGTTAGCATCTACCAGCCGAAACGGACTCCGCACGTCGTTGCGGGAGACGATGAATTAACCGGCAGCGGCGTCCTGCCCGACTTCTCCTGCCGGGTCGCCGACCTGTTTATTTTGCCGGGTCAGACACCGCCGGCCACCACTTCATGACCCGCCTCAATTCCCACCTCGGGATTTGACTGCGGGCCGTCCGGGTTCTAGCAACTGGTAGGCGCGTTCCGCGCTCGGGGCGGACCGCGCTCGCCCGGACAGGAATAATGACCTCCGTTCAACTCCCGGCCCTGACGGATACCGTCTTTCCCGGCTTCACGCGCCGGCGGGTCTGGCGCGCGCCGGAGGTCATCTCGCATTCTCTGATCGTCCTCACCGCCACCCGGCTGTATCTGGTCCCGCTCGGAGTGAAGCCGCCAGCCGATATCGAGGACACGCCCGACCTGAACGCGGCCCTCGGCCCGGCCGCCACGGCGGTCGAACTATCCGCCGTCCGCCAGCTGAGCCACGACCTGCTGGCGTTCACCCTGCAACTGGAGTGCGCGGACCGGCCGACGGTCGTGGCGTTCACGACCGCCGAGGCGGCCGACGCGGCGTTCGCCATGCTCTGGCGACGTCTCGGCGAACGGTTCGAACTGACCCCGCCCCGGCCCGACCCGTGGGCGGTCGCCCGCGGCCCGGTCGCGGTGCTGGCCGGGCTGCTGATCGCCACCCTGACCCTGGCCCTGGCCGCCAGCGCTGCCGCCGACCTGCCCACCAACCCCGTGACCTCGGCCCTGCGGGCGATGGAGTGGCGGGTGGTGTGCGCGGTCGGCGGCGCCGCCACGGCGGTGGTGCAGGCGGTGCTGTACCGCCGGCTCACCCGGCCGCCGGCCCGGCTGGCCCTGACCCGCCGCTGACCCCCCGACCCGCCGAGGTATCCCCGGATGCGACGGGAAGACGTAATCGAAGCCGTCCAGAAACTCACCGCGGACGACCGCTGTAGGATCATGCTGGTGCTGCGCAACGGCATCGGGATCAACGTCGAGGTCCTCTTCCGCACCGAGCCGGAATACCTGGTGATCCGCGGCCGCGAGGCGGGGACGACCGACGAGCACCGGGCGTTCTTCCTGCCTTACGAGGAGATCGCGTACCTGAAGCTGGACCGGTCGGTCAAGACGGCCGACCTCCAGAGGATGTTCGGGGTGCCGACGGACGGGTCCGAGGTGCCCGCGGCCGAGCCGGCAACGATGACCCCAGCCCCGGTCGGCAACGCGCCGGCCCCGGCCGTCGATCCGGCGGTGATCGCCCGGCAGAACCTGCTCGAGCGTCTCCGCGCCGCCCGCACCTCGGCCGGCACCGGGCCGCGCGGCAGGTAGCATCGCCGTGACTTGATCCGCTCGCCCGTGCAAAAACCGAGAGGTTGTGATGAAGTGCGGTCTAGGACTGGCGGCGGTGTGCGGCGTTGTACTGTTCTCGACGGGAGTGCGGGCGGAAGAGAAGACGCGACACTTCCCCACGGCCAACTGCCGGTATACCCTGCCCGCCGACGGGTGGTCGTGGGTCAACCCGCCGGATGGAAAGGCCACGTTCTGTGCCACAGGCCCGGGCGCGGTCGCGGCGTTGCTGTACATTCTGGAGGCCCCGCCGTCGGTCCG
>DASSAT010000063.1:0-5280 GCA_035699305.1 Fimbriiglobus sp.
GGCACACTCCGTGTGCCGTTCCGGCGACGGCACACGGAGTGTGCCTACTACATTGGCAGGACCACGGCCACGCCCTCCCCCGCATCGACGCGGGCGAACGTATGCAACACGAGCACCACCCCGCCGTACTTCGCCCGCACCGTTTCGATCCGCGTGCCGAGCGGGTCCGTCACCGTGCCGAGCGGGTCGCCTTCGCGGACCGGTTGGCCGAGCGAGACCGCCGGCTCGAAGAGCCCCTCGCATGGGGCCGGGTGGTTCGCCTGCATGTGCCCGGCACCGGGCCGCTCGTCCTCGACCACCAGCGGCGCCGCGACCGGTGGCAGCGCGTCGTCGATGACTCCCACATCGGAGAGCACCCGCAGGCAGCCGGTGGTGTACGCCACCACGCCGACCGGGTCGCAGCCGCCGCCGCCGTGGTACTCCGCGTAGATCGCCGGCACCTTCGCGTCACGGGCTACCGACAGCGACCGGCCGTCCGGCCGCGGGTCGGTGCCCCAGACGATCGGCAGCCCGAACGCGCGGGCCAACCGGCGTTGGGTCGCCAGCACCGCCGCGTCCGAGTGCAGCATGTACCCGACCAGCGGCAACACCCTCAGCCGGGTGCCGCCGGTGTGCAAGTCGATGTAGTAGTCCGCCGCGCGGATCAACTCCGACAGTTCGTGGGCGACCTGTTCGGTGATCGAGCCGCCCGGCCGCCCGGGGCAAGTGCGGGCGAGGTCCAGCCCGTCCTCGGCGACGCGGCTCCCGTGGCGAAACGCCGGCTCGTTGACGACCGGCGCCAGCGTGACCCGGCCGCGCGGCGGGGGCGACTCGCGGAACCGCGCGATCAAGCGGCGGGCCGCGGCCATCGGCTCGAACTCGTCACCATGAACGCCGCCGGTGATGAGCACCCGTGGGCCGGGCACGCGGCCGACGAACTCCTCGCGGGCGATCGGCATGGTGGTGAACCTGTCCGAGCCGCGACCGTAAGGGAGCGGTTAACGAAGGACCGCTCCCTTACGGTCGCGGCTCGGATTTGACGAACCGGAATGAGTACAGTCGGGCGTCCTTCATCACGAACCGCAGACGGACCGGCCGGCCGGCCAGCGATCCTACGTCGGTGCCCGCCTTCCAGCGGATGACGCGGTCGGTCTCGTTGCCGATCGTCTCGACCGCGTCGGCCAGCGCGAAGCCCGGCAGCGGCTTGCCCGACTCGTCCTGGAGTTCCACGCGGATACCGCCCGCCGCCGAGGTAGCGAAGTTGACCTCCAGATCCTTTCCGGCGAACGTGAGCGGCTTCGTGACCAGTTCGCCGCCAGTGTAAGGGGCGACTGCGGCCGCGAACCCGTCCATGCGCAGCGAGTACCGCCGCAGGTGGCTGGTCGGCTGGCCGTAGTTCTGGTTGGCGTACAGCGACATCTCGGCCGGCCCGGTCGGCACGACGTTCAGTGCCGGGTAGTTCGTCCGCGACACCCAGTTCTCCAGTCCGATGCCGGGCGTCAGGAAGCCCTCGGGGAAGGTGCGGTCGTACTTGTCGCCGCCGCGGGTGGTGATGAGCACCCCGTCGGAGCAGTCGTGGAAGTACTTCGGGTTGACCCGGATGGCCTTCGCCTGCTCCGCGGTGAGCACCTGCCGGCCGGGCATGAACCGCGCCGCGACGCCGACGTAGAGGTGCGGGGCGCGGAAGTACGGGTGCGTCTGGTTCGTGTAGAGCTGCTCGACGGGGCCGTCGCCGTAGCCCATCAGGACCGGCTCCGTCCAGGTGAGGAAGTCCTTCGAGGTGGAGCGGGCGATTCGCCGGGTGCGGTTCACGAAGACGCGGAAGTAGCAGAGGTAGCACTGCTCCGCGTCCGACCAGAACGGCACGTTCTGCGAGTCGAACGCCCCCTTGGTGATGACCGGCTCCTCACGCAGTTTGCGCCAGCGCATGCCGTCCGCGGAGGCGAATGCGACCAGCCCCGACTTGCTGATACCGGCGAGTGCCTTGTAGCGCTCGTCCTTCGGCACGCCGGGGCGGGTGTCGATCGTTGGGCAGAAGTTGTGCGAGAACGGCGGCAGCCCGGCGAGGACGACGTTGTTCGCCTTGGTGCCGTGGACCTCGTACAGGCCGAGTTCCGGCTTCGTCCAGGCGACGCCGTCCTTCGAGAACGCGACGCAGGTGACTTCCGTGGGTGATCCGTCCTTCCCGCCGGCCGAGCCGCGGTAGTACACCCGGTACTCGCCGCCGTCGCGGAGGACCGTGCAGTACGCACAGAACGGCCCCTCCCAGGGCTTGTCGAACTTCAACACAATGCCCTCATCTCGCGGCGTCTCTAGCCGCAGGGAGACGCCATCGAGTTTGTCGATGAGGTATCGATCCACGAACAGCTCGCGCCGCGAGCCGAGTTCGATGGGCTTGTCGTCGGCGTGGAGGGCCGACGGGCACAGGATGAGGGCGAGGAGGAATGCCCGTCCGGTCATGGGTCAACCTCGGCCTCAATGTAGTCCGCTCGCTCCGCGCGCGGTCTTCGCCATCCGCTCGCGGAGCGAGCGGACTACATTCGTTACCACGCCGTCCAGCCGCCGTCGATGGTCAGGTTCTGGCCGGTCATAAAGCTGCTGGCGTCGCTCGCCAGGAAGACGATCGCTCCCTTGAGTTCGTGGGGCCGGCCCATCCGCTTCATCGGCAGCTTCGTCTTGAGTCGCTCGACCATCGCGGCGGGGGCCTTCTCGCCGGGGAACGGGCCGGGGCTGAGGCAGTTGACCCGCACCCCGTCGGCCGCCCAGTACGCCGCCAGGTGCCGAGTCATTTGCACGATGCCACCCTTGAGCGCGTGGTATGCGACCGGGCTGGCCGGGCAGGCGCCAGCGTAGGCGTCCGGGTACGAGGCGACCTGACCGTACATCGACCCGAGTAGGATAATGCTGGCTGGGGCGCCGCGCGAGACCACATGGTTGCGAACCAGCCGGGCGAGCAGGAAGTAGCCAGTGGCGTTCGCCAGGTGCCGGTTGAACTGCTCGGCGGTGACGGTCGTCCAGTCGTTCGGCTCGGCCTCGTGGCCGTTGTTCACCAGTATGTCGATCTGGCCGGCGAGGGTGAGTGCGTCCACGAAGCCGCGTTCGTGTGTTGCGGGGTCCATGTGGTCGAGCACAACCGCGTGGTGCTGGCCACCGGGGAGCGCGTCTGCCACGGCGCGGGCGCGGTCGGCGTCGCGGCTGGCGACCACCACCGACGCGCCTGCCTCCGCCAGCGCGCGGGCCATCGCTGAGCCGAGGTGCCCGGCCGCGCCGGTAATGAGCGCAACCCGCCCGGTCAGGTCGAACAGCTCGCGGACGGTCGGCTCCGGCATCGGAGGCTCCTGGTCCCCCTCTCCCCGCTGGGGATCGGTCGATAGGGGTGAGGGGTCTTCGGCTCGTGGAGGCAGTCACCCCTCACCCCCAACCCCTCTCCCCAGCGGGGAGAGGAGAGATCAGAACTGCCCGTCGAAGGTGAACCCGAGCGGAGCGAACCGCCGGCGCGTCTCCTCCAGCCCCTGCTGCACCCAGATCAGGTCGGCCCCGTAGGCCAGCAGCCGGGCGCCAAGGTCGAGCATCTGCTTTGCACGCTCCGGGCTGCCGACCGGGATGCCCCAGTGCTTGCCGGCGGCGCGAGCCGCGGCAGCCACCTCGCGGATCGCCTCCTCGATCGTCGGGTGCTGGAACTGGCCGGGGACGCCCGTGAGCACCGAGTAGTCGCCGGGGCCGAAGAAGAGTACGTCCACGCCCTCGACCTCGGCGATCTCGCGGGCGTTGGCCACCGCCCCCGGATCCTCCAGTTGAACGACAACGAACGTCTGCTCGTTGGCCTCGCGGACGTACCGGTCCAGAGGCATCAGGCAGTACGGCGTGTCTGCGTTGCCGCTGTCCACCCCGCGGCGGCCGAGCGGGGCGAACTTCGCCCACTGGACGACCTCGCGGGCCTCGGCCGCGTCCGAGCAGCGGGGGTACATGATACCCTGCGCGCCGGCTTCGAGGATGCGACCCATTCGCATGAACTCGCCCTTGGCCGGGCGGACCAGCGCGTCGGCGGTGCCGACCCGGGTCGCCCGCATCAGTCCCGCGGCCGTCTCTAGGCTCACCGGGTGGTGCTCCAGGTCCAGCCAGAGGCCGTCGAACCCCATCAGGCTCGCCAGCTCGTGGAACGACGGGTCGATGGCGTGGATGGTCGTGACCAGCGCAGGCTCGCCGCGGTTCAGCTTCGCCTTGATCCGGCTCGGGCGCATGAGGCCTCCTGTAGGTCGCGGAACCCCTCCCCCCAACCCCCTCCCCGAAGCGGGGAGGGGGAGCCAGTCTCTCCCCTCCCCGCTTCGGGGAGGGGCCGGGGGAGGGGTTGTCCACCGCACCCCCTCGCTACCGCTCGGGGTTCGCCAGGATTAAGCCAACACTGGCGGACGGCACGGGTATCCGTTTATTATCACCGCCGGACCGGTCGGGTAGTGGAACCCGGCCGGGCGCTCGTTCTCCCACCTTCCACGTTCGAGAGCACCGATGTACCGCCGCCTCCTGGTGTCGCTCGCCGCCTGCGCCGCGCTCGGCTGCGCATCGCGGCTGACCGCCGCGGACCCGACCCCGCCGAAGGGGTTCACCGCGCTGTTCAACGGCAAGGACCTGTCCGGCTGGCACGGCTGGGCCATCCACGAGAAGGGGACGGCCGGGCCGGCCGCCCTGGCCAAGCTCGGCCCCGCGGAGCGCAAGAGGAAGGTCGCCGCCTGGACCGCGGACGCGAAGAAGCACTGGTCCGTCGAGAACGGCGAACTGGTCAACGACGGCCACGGGGCGTACCTCGCCACCGACGACGACTACGGCGACATCGAGCTGCTGATCGAGTACAAGACGGTGCCGAAGGCCGACAGCGGCATCTACCTGCGCTCGACCCCGCAGGTGCAAATCTGGGACACCACCAAGGAAGGCGGCAAGTGGGACCGCGACGCCGACAAGGGGTCCGGCGGGCTGTTCAACAACGCCCAGGGGGCGCCCGGCCAGTTGCCGCTGGTCCACGCCGACAAGCCGTTCGGCGAGTGGAACAAGTTCCGCATCATCCAGGTCGGCGAGCGGACCACGGTGTACCTCAACGGAAAGCTCGTCGTGGACCACGCCCGGATGGAGAACTACTGGGACCGCAAGGCCCCCCTGCCGCGGCGGGGGAAGGTCCTGCTCCAGACGCACGGCGGCGAGATCCGCTGGCGGAACGTCTTCGTCCGCCCGATCCCGTCCGACGAGGCCAACGCCATCCTGAGCAAGCACGGGGCCGACGGGTTCGAGAAAGTCTTCAACGGCAAGGAC
>DASSAT010000064.1:0-10763 GCA_035699305.1 Fimbriiglobus sp.
TGTGCCGTTCCGGCGACGGCACACGGAGTGTGCCTACTACTCTCCCGGACGGTGGGTCGGCGCCCGCAAAGCCGGGCTTGACCCACCCTACGCAGATCAAGCTATCTCCCATATGCCCGCACACGCCACCACCGTCGCCGAGTACTGCGGCCTCCTCGCCCGCAGCAAGCTCCTCCCCGAGTCGGAGGTGACGGCCCTCCACGACCGCTTCCAGCGCGAGGCGCCGGGCGCCGACGTGGACCAGTTCCGCCGGTTCCTCGTCCAGCACGGCCCGCTGACCGAGTACCAGGCCGCCCTGGTGCAGCGCGGCCACACCGAGGGGTTCGTCGTCGGCGGGTACACCATCCTCGACCGCATCGGCAAGGGCCAGACGGCCGGCGTCTACCGCGCCGCTCACCCGTCCGGCCAGGTGGTCGCCCTCAAGGTGCTGCCGGCGTCGAAGGCCCGCGACCCGGAGACCCTGGCCCGGTTCCAGCGCGAGGGCCGGCTGCTGACCCAACTCGACCACCCCAACGTGGTCCGGGCGTTCCAGCTCGGGCAGACCGGCGGCGTCCACTTCATCGTCATGGAGCACCTCGACGGCGAGACGCTCGACGAGGTGCTGGCCCGCCGCAAGCAGCTGCCGGCCGCGGAGGCGGTCCGGCTCGTCCACCAGGCGCTGCGCGGCCTGCACCACCTGCACGAGAAGCGGATGGTTCACCGCGACCTCAAGCCGGCCAACCTGATGGTCAGCCCGCCGCAGCAGGACGACACGCTCAACTCGGCGGTCAAGATACTCGACATCGGCATCGGCCGGGAGCTATTCGACGACGACGAGGCCGACGGCCCGAAGACGCCACTGACCGTCGAGGGGGCGGTGCTCGGCACCCCGGACTACCTGGCCCCGGAGCAGGCCCGGGACGCCCGGTCGGCCGACGTGCGGTCGGACGTCTACAGCCTGGGGTGCGTGCTGTACCACCTGGCCGCCGGCCGGCCGCCGTACCCGTCCGCGAGCTTGATGGGCCAGATGGTGCGGCACGCGACCGAGCCGCCGCCGCCGCTGCCCGGCGCGCAGCCGGGCTTGCAGGCGGTCTTCGAGCGGATGGTCGCCAAGGACCCGGCCCGCCGCCCGCGGACGCCAGCCGAGGCGGCCGACGCGCTAGCCCCGTTCCTGCCGGAGCGTGGGGGGACGGTGGCGGCCCCGCCGGTGCTGCCGGAGTACCAGGAGTGGCTGAAGAAGGAGTCCTCGACGGAGCTGCCGGCCATGGCCGCGGCGCCGACCGTCCCCTCGACGCCGGTGCGACCAGTCGCCGCGCGGCCGGCCCGGCTCGAAAGCGACGTGGACCTGGCGCCCGACTCGTCAGACCGCGGCCCGGCGTCGGTGTGGGACCTGACCCGGCGAGACTTCGTGATGCTGGGGATCGGTGCCGGCGGGGTGCTGGCCGCGGTCGGCACCGGCTACGGCCTGGCCAAGCTGTTCAAGCGAGCGAACCGGCCAACGGAGGCGACACCCCAGGACGGGGACGGGAAGGACGGGTAGGACACGGCGAACGCATTACGCGATAACGACGCCTCGCGTTCGGCCTTCCGGTGCGGCCGGCCGGACGGTGATCTCGACCTGTTGACCGAGGGCGTTCAGGAACCGGAAGAGCCGGTCGATGCTGTAGCCTTCGACCCGGCCGCGGACCAGGGCGGACACCTTCGGCTGGTCAAGCTCAAGCAACTCGGCTGCCTTCGCCTGGGTGAGCTTCCGCCCAGCGATGAGGTCGCGGATGCGGCGCACGAGTTCCGCCTTGGCGAGCGCGAGATCGGGGTTGGGCAGGCCTAGGTCGGCGAACACGTTCCCGCTCCCCCGTTCGACCCGGACGGGCCGGTCAGCGGCCTTGATTTTCCCGCTCCTGTCGCTCGACCCATTTCGCATGGTGCTTCTCGGCCTCCTTCAAGCGGGCGCGGACCGTACTGATCTCCTCGGCCGGTGTCTTGATGCCGGACTTGCTCTTCTTCTGAAAGGCGTGCAGGACGTAGACCGCGCCCGCGAACTTCACCGCGTACACTGCCCGGTACGCGTTCCTGTCGTCGCTTTCGACCACCTCCAGGACGCCGGCCCCGCCGAACCCCTTCAAGGGCTTGGCGTCGGGATGCTTGCCCCCGGTCTGGGCGTCGAACAGGGCTTGGCCGACCGTCTGCCGCACCCCCTTCGGGAACTTCCGAACGTCCCTCCGGCTCGACGCCACCCAGAAGACGGGCTTCGGGTCACGTAGCGCAGTGTCGTTGCTCTTCGCCATGTCGATTATGCCTTATTTGGCATACCCCCGCAACCTCGATTCTTAGGCTCCACGGGTATGTAGTAGACCATCCACCCTTATTCGGTGGGTTATCCACTTGCGGAAGCTATTACTAGATCAGCGCTTCCGCAACTTATCGACCCACCGATTAAGGGTGGATGGTCTAGTAGGCCGGCTCGGCCAACTCTTGATGCTCTTTCGCCCTCAGTTTCCCATCACCTATTCAATCAACCGGTTGCTCGCCCTCTCCGGTCGCCACCGGCTACGGCCTGGCGAAACTGTACAAGCGAGCGAACCGGCCGACGGAGGCGACGCCGCAGGACGGGGACGGCAAGGACGGGTAGGACACGGCGAATGGATGGTTCGGTAAATCCTAAAGGCAGGGATACCCGATACTAATAGCACAGGCCGGGAAACCCGAACCGCTCGCACCTTGACTCCCTCTAAGTAAGAGTTAGGATAGTGTCGAAACACTGATACCCCCCCAGCCGGTTCGCTGGCTGGGCAGCAGGGCCGTCCGAAAGGGCGGCCCTAGCTTTTTCGCCCATGCGTACCAACGTCTACGTCGATGCGTTCAACCTGTACTACGGGTGCGTCAAGGGCACCCCGTACAAGTGGCTCGACCTGGCGACGTTCTTCTCGCTCGCCCTACCCCGCAACCAGATCAACCGCATCCGGTACTTCACCGCCCCCGTGAAGGCGAGACCGCACGACCCCCAGCAGCCGACCCGCCAGCAGGCGTACATCCGGGCGCTCCTGACCCTGCCGAACCTGACCGTTCACTACGGGCAGTTCCTGGAAAGCACGGCGACGGCCAGGCTGGCGACGCCCCTACCCGATGGCACCAACACGGTGCGGGTGATCAAGACGGAAGAGAAGGGGTCGGACGTGAACATCGCCTGCCATCTCCTGGTCGATGCGTTCGACGGCGATTACGACGCGGCGGTCATCGTCTCCAACGACTCGGACCTGACGGGACCGATCGACGTCGTCCGGAAAAGGTTCAAGAAGAAAATTGTGGTGCTGATGCCCTGCGGCGGCGGTCGGAGGATGAGTGTCGATTTGCAGAAGGTCGCGTCCAAGGCGATCCCGATCGACCCGGCCCACCTGGCGGCGAGCCAGTTCCCGCCACAACTCTCCGACGCCCACGGCGTCATCCGCAAGCCGGCCTCGTGGTGAACCCCGGCTTGAAAGTGGTGGAGTTTCATCGAGCTACGGCGGTGCCGCGCCGTCGCTGGGCGTCGGGAGCTGCTTCACGTCCGCGCCGGCTTCGCTGATCATCGCCCCGGGGACCGCGAGGTCGCGCACCGCCAGGTCGGCCGGGTGCACCGCCGCCAGCTTCCGCGACGACTCCGGCGGCCGCTCGAACTTCGCCGTCCCCAGCGACCGGTCCGCCCGCTCCCCCCACTGCCGGAACCATCCGGCCGCGTCCACCGCCCGCGGCTCGAACATCGCGTCCGCCGGGTCCACCTCCAAGAACGTCGCCCGGGCCGGGAAGTTGACGTACCAACTCGGCCCCGTCAGCGCCGGCAGCCAGGCGAACGTCCGCTCGGGGCTCATCGGGTCGCCGCCGTCGATCGTCACCAGCGGGTGCCCCAGCTCGACCGGGGCGAACAGGCACCGCTCCGGCTCCACCTCCAGCGGCACCCACCCGGCCGGCCGGCCGGGCACCGACCGACCGGGCCGCAGGTCCAGCAGCGGCCCGGCCAGCGCCGCCGTCACCTTCGTCAGCCGCACCCGCGCGGTCGCGCCCGCCGGGGCGGCACGGGTCGCGCCGTCCACCGCGATCACCGGCCCGGCCAGGGCGGTCATCGTGTTGGACAGCGTCAGATCGAACGGCCGCGACGACTGCACCCAGACCGCCCGCCCCCGGCCGCGGATCAGGCAGTTCTCCAGCCGCACCTCCGGCCGGCGGTCGGCGTCGGGCCGCATCTCGCCGTCCGGGTCGGCCAGCACCACCGCCGCCATCTTCTCGTCGTCCTGCTCCTCGCAGGTGATGACGCAGTTGCGCAGCACGCAGCGCTGGCCGGCCACCACCGTCACCACCGACCGCGACCGCACGTCCCCCGGCCGCTCCGCCCGGCCGCGCAGCCGCACCTCCAGACCATCCAGCGTCAGTTCCCCCTCGACCAGCCGGAACAGCCCGGCGTCGAGCGACCGGCTCGCCTCCGGCACGAGCACCGGGCGGTAGCCGGGGTACGGCCTGACCGTTACCCGCGTCCCGGCGCCCTCCAGCGCCACCTGCGTGACGGCCAGCGCCCCGTCGTGGCGGATGTGCAGCTCGTCGCCCGGCTTGAGGGCGGCGACGGCTTCTTTAAGCGTCTTGTAGTGGAACGGCGGCAGGCGGCCCGGCGGGTCGGGCCACCACACCTTGACGTGCGGGTCGGCCGCGGCGCCGACGATCAGCGGCGGCCACGGGCTGTAGAGCCAATCCCCGTCGCGCGGCAGTAGACGCACGCCGAGCAGCACCTCCTTGTTGGCCGCCCGCAGCTGCGGCACGGTGGTCTTGAGCCGGAACGCCTTCCACGGCTCGTCGGGGCGGCCTGGCTCCGGCCGGCGGTCCAGCTCGGCCGCGGGGTCGGCCGACTCCCACGGCGGCTGAGTCAACTCGACCGCGGCGGGGTCCACGGCCGGCGGCTGCGGGGTCGGCCACTGCCGGGCCTCGTCGAACGAGTACCCGCGGACCCCGTTGGCCACCGCGTCGGCGTGGTAATAGGCGTTCGGCTCCCCGGTGCCGACGAACCGGCCGGCCGCGTCGTCCCCGGGCAGCCGCAGGACCGCCGGCCGGCGGACCAGGTCGTCGGGCGAGGTGGGCATCATCACCGCCGACGGGTCCTGCGGGACGGCCGCGAACACGCAGTACCCGGCCGACACCGCCCACCGGGCGCCGTCCCCGGCCTCGGCCACCGCGCCCCGGTCCAGCAGGAATGAGCAGTGCCGCAGCCCCAGCTCCGACCGCCCCGCCCCGGCCGCCGGCCGCCCCTCCAGCTCGAACACCGCCAGGTGCCGGTCGAACGCCGACTCCGCCACGCTCGCCCGGAAGTTCCCGGCCAGCTGCACCGCCACCCCGCGCCGCAGTCCGAAGTAGCAGTTGCGGACCGTCAGGTCGGTGCGCGGCTCGGCGGGGTCGCGGGCCACCGCCAGCCCGGCCGCGTCGGCGATCGTCAGCGCCGCGTCCGCGAAGAACTGGCACTCGCTCAGCTCCACCGACCGGGCGTCGGCGATCAGGACGCCGACCGGCCGGTCGCTGGTCTCGTCGGACACCGGCCCGTCGGCCACGTCGAACCGGACCCCCTGGATGTGGACCGCCTCGGCCTTGTCGATGGTCAGGGTGCCGACGGGCGGGGCGTTCACCCGGCCCGGGGTCGCCGGGTACGCGGCCAGGCGGACCACCGGCGGCGCGACCCCGCGCAGCCCGATCAGCGTCACCCGCGGCTTGCCCTGGACGAGGACCCCGGCGGGTAGCGCCTTCAGGTCGTAGGTCTTGCCCGGCAGCAGGTGGACCTCGGTGACGGCCGCGTCCGCGAGCAGCCGGGCCAGGTCCTCGGCGCGGGCCGCCACCTGGATGCCGCTCGGGGACGGAGGGGCCGGCACCGGCGACGGGGCCGGCTCGACGGGCGACCCCGTCTTCGCGCCGACGGTCATGTCCGGCGGGATCGGCAAGGGCGGGTCGCGGCCCGGCCCCGGCAGCCCGAACAGCACGACCGCCGCGACCGCCAGCGCCGCCACCCCGACCACCAGCCCGGCCGGCAGTCGCGGCGGCGGCGGCAACACCTGCACTGCCGACGGGTCGGCCGGCATCAGCCCCGGGTCCACCGCCGCCATCGAGTCGGGGCCGAGGTGCATCCGTCGGGCGACCGCGGTCAGCACCGCGATCAGCTCGGCCGGCGTCTGGTAGCGGCGGGCCGGGTCCTTGGCCATCATCCGCGACAGCACCGCGGCCAGCTCGTCGGACACCCGCGGGTTAAGCACGCGCGGGTCGAGGACCGGCTCGTGCTGGTGGGCGAAGAGCTTCTTGGCGGCGGTCCCGTCCGGGACCGGCGGCCGTCCGGTCAGGGCGTGGTAGACCGTGCAGCCGAGGCTGTAGAGGTCGCTGCGGACGTCCGCCCGCCGTGGGTCCAGCGCCTGCTCCGGGGAGATGTAGTCGAACGTGCCCAGCGTCACCCCGGACTGGGTGACCCCGCCGTTGACCGACTGGTGCAGGTTGCGGGCCAGCCCCATGTCCACGATCTTCGCCTTGCCGTCCGGGGTGATGAGGATGTTGGACGGCTTGATGTCGCGGTGGACGACGCCGCGGTCGGCGGCGTGGGCCAGCCCGGCGGCGACCTGGATCAGGTAACGGACACACTCGGCCGGCGGCAACGGGCCGCGGCGGTCGATCAGCGCCCGCAGGTTGTCGCCCTCGACGAACTCGAAGGCGATGAAGTGCAGCCCACGGTCCTCGCCGCAGAAGAAGACGCGGGCGATGTTGTCGTGGTCGAGCCGGGCCGCGGCGCGGGCCTCTTGCTTGAACCGGGTGACGTTCTCCGGGTCGCGGGCCATGTGCGGCGGCAGGATCTTCAGGGCCACGTCGCGGCCCAGCTCCAGGTCGCGGGCCTTGAGCACCGCGGCCATCCCGCCGACGCCGACGGCCCCGATGACCTCAAAGTGACCGAGCCGGCTGCCGGCGGTCAGCCCGAGAGACGGGTCGGCCGGCCCGGCCGGGCGGGGGGTGGTGATGATGGTCGGGGCGTCGTCGGGACCGGCAGGGGTTTCGGTCGATGGCTGAAGGGGGACGACGGACGAGGAGCCGGCGGGCCGGACGGAGGACGGTCGGTCGGTCGGTTCGGGAGTGCGCATTCCGATCGCACCGTGGCCGTGGCGCCGAGTGGTGAAGTCCAGCCGCCTCGGGGCGGCCCGTCAGACAGGGTGTCCCGAGCCGGGACGCGAGAACCTCCTTGCCCGCAGGGACGCCGGCCGCCGTGCCCGGCATCGCGATCGACAGAAAGGCCCGTCCGTAACGTGGTTAGTATAGTTCATGAACCCCGCGGCCGTCAATTCGGGCAACCCGCGCGGGGTAGGAAAGGGGAACCGTCGAAGTGGTGTTAGCGGGCCTCAGCCGCAACAACGGTGATGAGTTGGCGCAGGCGGTCCACCCCATACCGCGCGATCAGGCGACGAATTGCAGTCAGATCGGCCTCCCGGACCTCGGGTACAGTCTGTCCCGCGATCCGTACTACCCGACTCTCAATCCGTGCGGCGGGCTGGTGAGCTGAACATCGGCTCTCGACCACGAAGAAGTGATCGGCCTGATCGGGTGTCGGGTCGGTCATGGCGACAGCCGCACACCGGTAAGGTTAAGCCGGACTCCGCTCGGCCCGTCGGCCTCGCAAGTATTCCCGCAGCGCCTCGTTGACCGCCGCCTCGTCCGCGAACTCCGCGGCCACGTCGTCGGCCAGCCGCACCACCCGCAACCGCTCGCGGTATCGCGCGGCGTACTTGCCTCGCGTCACCCCGCGCAGCGACCGGAAGTCGTACTCGGGCCGCATCTCGTCGCCGGCCGGCTTCGGCTCGTCAGGGGAAGTTGCCATCCTCGTAGTCCTTTCGCTCGGACCGGGTCGCCTCACGGGCGCTGATGATCCGCACCCGCTCACCACGGTCCGTGTGCGACAACACCAATAGCCGCCCGGTGGCGGACAAGCCCATCGTGATGTAGCGGTCCTCGTAGTCGGAATGATCCGGGTCGTAGCCGGTCAGCGCCAGCGGGTCGGCGAACACGGTCATGGCCTCGCTGAACGGTATGCCGTGTTTCCGATCATTCGCCTCCGCTTTCGCATCGTCCCATTCGAATTCCATCGCCGTCCCCTACGGGGAACCGTCCATACGGAAATCATTGCTCCGCGGCGGAAGGGTGTCAACGGCTGCCGTCCGGGTGAACGACCCGTATGCCGCACGGTCGCCTACCGGGCGGAGCGCCAGCGCAGCTGGAATTCAAGTTGATCCCGGCACAGTGGACGAGGACTGTCCGGTACTTGCGGTGGCTCCCCAGGAAACCTCCTGCGCGTTCGAGAACGAGATCGGGCCGCGTTCGGGAACTCAACGACATAGCCTCCTGATCCCTGGTCGTCACTCCTTCGGCCCGTCCGCCTTCGTTGCGAGGAGCGCCGACGCCTCGCGGTACAGGATGTGCGCGGAAAGCCAGTCGATCCATCCCGCGGCGGGGCCGAGATCGACGCCGGGGACGTGCTTGTCGAGGAGCGGCCGGGCTTCCGCCAAGGTGCGAGCGGCTTCGGACGCCTCGCCGGTGCGGTGCAAGGCCATCGCTTCGACGCACAGATTCAACGCGGTCAGCATGTGCTGCGGCTGATCCTCTTTCGGGAGCCGCTGCCGGCTCTCGCGGCAGGCGGTCAGGGCGTCGGCGTACCGGCCGCTCCGGTACTCGTACAGCCCCTTGGTGAAAAGCGACCATGAGACGATCACGCGTTGAGTCTGTTCGTCAAACCTCGCGATCCCGACCAGACGCGCGATAGACTTGGGATCGACCTTCGCGTCGGCCGAGAACAGGCAGATCTTCAAGAGGCGCCGGCCGATCGTGCTGAATTCGGCGGATGCCCATCGCTTCAGGATCGCTTGACAGTGCTCCCGGTAACGATCGACGTCTCCGACCGCGAGGTACAAGAAGGCTACATTCTGGGCATCCAGAGTATCGGATTCCAGTTTCATGGCCTGGGTGTAGTCGGCGGCGGCTGCCTTCCATTGCCCCCGCAGGCCGTACCATGTGCCGCGCGTGCGGTAGTTCTCGGCCGTGTTCGGACTCCGCTGGATCGCCTGGTTCGTCGCTGCCGGCGGCGACCCGGCGGCGGCCGCGAGGAGTTCCGTCGTTTCGGCGCTGAAAAGTCCCTGAGCGAGGACGATTTCCCGAAGGAACGGCCGCAGCGCCGCGTCCGCGCCGTTCGGCAGCCTGCGGAACCCAATGGGGTCATGGCGGCCGAGCACGGCGAGGCCGGCGACGCCCTCGCCGCGATGCGGTCACTGACCGACGATTTCAGCCCACCGGCCGACGCCTGCCCGACGTTCCGGGCGCTGCTGGGGGCGCTGGCCGAGTTGGAGGGGGACATGGTCCGCCACGTCCACAAGGAGAACAACGTCCTCTTCCCGCGGGCGATCCGGCTGGAGGACGAGTTGATCCGGGCCGGCGCGACGGCCGGTCCGCCGCGCGACCTGCCGGTGAGGTGAGCGGCCAGGCGCAGGGCGCGGCGGGAGGGTGTCGGGCCTCGGATCGTGGTGCCGAACGCCGCCGGGTTGGTAAACTCGGTCTGCCGCCCCCGGCCGCCCGCCGCCGGGGAATGGAGCCAGGGACCGATCATGCCCGCCGTCGAAAAGCCCCTCTTCCGCCCGGACGCCGTCCGCCCCAAGCTGCCCGGGTTCGCACTGCCGCCGGCCGCCGTCGCCAGCCGCCCGACGCTCGCCCAGTGGTCGCAGCGGCTCAAGGCCGGTCAGCTCGACAAGCACAAGGAAACCGAACTGCTGCCCGGGTTCCTCACCGACGTGTTCGAGGGGTTGCTCGGCTACGTCCGTCCGCCGACGGAGCCGTACACCCTCAAGCGCGAGGCGCTGGTCCAGGTGGACGGCAAGTTCGCCGACGCCGCGCTGGGCTGGTTCGGCGGCGGGCGCAACGACTTCGCCGCGGTGCTGGAGGGCAAGGGGCCGCGCGACCCGCTCGACCGGCCGTTCGCCGGCCGCAAGAAGTCGGCCGTCGAACAGGCGCTCCAGTACGCGGTGCAGCTTCAGATCGACTGGTATCTGGTGACGAACCTGCGCGAGACCCGGCTGTACCACAAGGGGCACGATACCCTGACGTTCGAGCGGTTCACGACGGCGGACCTCGCGGCCGACGAGGGCGAACTCAAGCGGTTCGTCTTCCTGCTCGGTGCCGAGCGGGTGCTGCCCGCGTCCGGCCGCAACCACCTCGACGACCTGCTGGCCGAGTCGAAGAAGATCGGCCGGGAGCTGACCGACGAGTACTACCGGGAGTACCGCGCCCTGCGGGAGCAGACGTTCCGGGCGCTGCGGCAGCACAACCCCGACCGCGACCCGGCCGCGCTGCTGGCCGCGACGCAGAAGCTCCTCGACCGGGTGCTGTTCGTCGCCTTCTGCGAGGACCGCCACCTGTTGCCGCCGGAGATCATCGCCCGCGCCTACCGGCACGCCGACCCGTTCCACCCGCGACCAGTCTGGGATAACTTCGTCGCCCTGTTCCGGTCGGTGGACGCCGGCAACCCGCACCTGAACGTCGAGCGGTACAACGGCGGGCTGTTCGCCCGGGACGACTACCTGGAATCCCTGGCCGTGCCGGACGCGGTGTGCGACGGGTTCCGCAAGCTGGCCGAGTACGAGTACGGCGGCGACGCCGACACCCCCGGCAAGCTGATCGACGTGGAAATCCTCGGGCACATCTTCGAGCAGTCGATCACTGACCTGGAGGAGCAGCACCGGGCGCTGGCCGCGCCTTCTCTTGAC
>DASSAT010000065.1:0-5142 GCA_035699305.1 Fimbriiglobus sp.
GCACACTCCGTGTTCCGTTGCCCGAAGACGGCACACGGAGTGTGCCTACTACACTGAACGGGAGCGTGACATGCCTTCGCTGTCGGTCATGTTCGGGGTAGTGCTGACGGCCCTGGGGCTGGTGGCGTACTTCAACCCGGCGCCGCTCGGGGTCGGCAAGGACGGGGCGCCGGCCACGCCCGGCCACCCGTCGGCGCTGTCGCCGGTCGGCGTCGGGGCGATCCTGGTCGTGGCGGGGTTGGCAGCGATGGCCACCCCGGGGGCGCGCAAGCACGCCATGCACGTCGCGGCGGTCGTGGCGCTGCTCGGCACCGTTGGCGGGTTGGTGCCGGTGGTGCTGCGAAACTTCGCGTTTCAAGAGGTGGCGGTGAAGGTCGGGCTGGGGATGGCGGTGCTCTCGGCGCTCTTCCTGGCGCTGTGCGTGAACTCGTTCGTGCAGGCGCGCAAGGCGCGGAGGGCGTGAAGTGCAACAAGCCCACCCGTGGCAACGGGTGGGCTTGCGATATCGCTCACTTCTCCATCTCGTCGAGCCACTTCGAGACGATCGCCGCATAGTAAACGCCGCTCATCGACGACGTCGCGTCCGGGGTCACGCCGTATCCCCCGTCCTTGTTCCGACAACTCGCCACGAACTTCCGTAGCGCGGCCGCGTCCCTCGGCTTCTCCTTGAGCAGGTGCAAGGCACGCATCACGCGGTATGTCGATCCCAAGTCGGACGCTTCAGCCTTTGCATCACCGAACCCGCCGTCGTCGCGCTGCCCGTTGGAGATGATATCCAGGATCAACTTCGATTCCTGACGCCGAGCCGCAGCCGGAACGCCAAGCCTGAGCTTCATTGCGATAAAGCCCCCGAGCATTCTTGCACGGCCTTGTTTGTCGGATTTGAATGGGCTCGTCAGGAAAGCGTCGTCCGCGATCTTGAACCACTCCGTCACCCACTCCGGCTTCTCGTTTAGCGCCTCCAGCGCCGCGGCGCCGATCCGCACCTCCTCGAACGTCTTGGCGGTCGCCTTGAGGTAGTCCATTGCCTTCGCGTACTTCTCCTTCGGGATGCCAAGATCGACCGCGGCCATGACGCCGACGGACGTGATCGCCACGTCCGGCTTGCCGCCCGGCTCGGCGAACGCCCCAGTCTGCGGGTCGTAGCAGGAGAGGACGAACTTCGCCGTCTTCTCCGGCTCAGGCACCTTGGCACCGAGGTAGTGGAGCGCCTTGACCGCGCCGGTGCACGCCCGCAGGCTCGGCTTGCCGTCCGGCGTGACCCGGTACGCCCCGGTCGTCGGGTCGCGCAGGGTGAGGACGTACTTGACGGTGGCCGCTTTATCCTGCGCCGCCGCGACGGCGGGGACCACGCAAACCAGCAGCGCGAAGCAGAGTCTCATCTTCGACTCCTTCATCATCAATCCGCCCCCAAGCCCACCCGTGGCAACGGGTGGGCGCCCCCTACCCCTTGGGCCGGAACGACTTCACCACCGCTTCGTTCGTCGTCAGGTACGGCCCCCCGATCAGGTCGAGGCAGTACGGCACCGCCGGGAACACCGCCAGCAGGCACTCGCGGATCGCGGCCGGCTTACCCGGCAGGTTGACGATCAGCGCCTTGCCCCGGATGCCCGCCGTCTGTCGGGACAGGATCGCCGTCGGCACCGACTTCAAGGACACCTGCCGCATCAGCTCGCCGAACCCCGGCATCAGCTTGTCGCAGACGGCCTCGGTCGCCTCCGGGGTCACGTCGCGCTTCGACGGGCCGGTGCCGCCGGTCGTCACCACCAGCCCGCACCCCTCGTCGTCGCAGAGCGCCTTCAACGTGGATTCGATGTGCTCCTGGTCGTCGGGGATCAGCCGGGCCACCGGCTCCCACTCGCAGGAGAGCATCTCCTTCAGGCAGCCGACGATGGCCGGGCCGCCCCTGTCCTCGTAGACGCCCCGGCTGGCCCGGTCGGAGACGGTGACGATGCCGATGCGAGTAGTCATGGGAACGAACCACAGAGTCACAGAGAGCACAGAGGGAAGAGACACCGAGAAGATACCATTTTTGTATCCTATGTGTGGCTTTCTCTCTGTGTGTCTTGTCTCTGTGTTCTCTGTGACTCTGTGGTTCGTTCCCATGCCAACCACCTGGACCTTCCACTCGGCCGGCTCGCTCCTGTTCGGCCGCGACGCGGTGACGCAGCTCGGCGACGTGGCCGCCCGGCTCACGGCGAAGCGCGTGCTCGTCGTCACCGACCCGAACCTGATGGCGGCGGGGATCGCCGACCGGGCGACGAAGCCGTTGGCCGAGGCCGGCGTGACGGCCGAGGTGTTCGCCGGGTGCGTGCCGGAGCCGCCGCTCGAAGTGGTACACGCGGCCATCGCGGCGGCGCGGGCGTTTAGGCCGGACGTGCTGCTCGGGCTGGGCGGCGGCAGCAACATGGACACGGCCAAGCTAACAGCGCTGGTGCTGGCGCACGGCGGCGACCCGACCGACTACGTCGGCGACTGCCGGGTGCCGGGGCCGATCTTTCCGGTAATCTGCGTGCCGACGACCGCCGGCACCGGCTCCGAGGTGTCGGCCGCGGCAGTGTTCACGGACACGGCTAAGCAGATCAAGGTGAGCTGTTTAAGCCCGCACATGCGGACGACGGCGGCCGTGGTGGACCCGCTCTTGACGGTCGGCTGTCCGCCGAAGGTGACGGCCGACTCCGGCATCGACGCCCTGACGCACGCCATCGAGGCGTTCACCGCGGTGGACCAAGACGAGTTCCTGCGCCGGCCCGGCGGTCACTCCGGCTACCAGGGCAAGAACCCGATCGCCGACGCGATGGCGGCGCAGTGCATCGCGCTGATCGGGAAGTTCCTTCGCCGTGCCGTGGCGGACGGCAACGACCTGGAAGCCCGGGAGGGGATGGCGCTGGCCGCGACGCTCGGCGGCCTGGCGTTCTCCAACGCCGGCGTGGCGCTGGTCCACGCGATGGAGTACCCGGTCGGCGGGGCGGTCCACGTCTCGCACGGGGCGGGTAACGGGCTGCTGCTGCCGTATGTGATGCGGTACAACTTCGAGGCCCGGACGAACGAGTTCTCGACGGTCGGCTCTCTGCTCCACCGGGACGTGAAGCCGGGAGTAGGCGCGGTGGAAGTGGTCGAACGGCTCCGCGCCGACATCGGCATCCCGACCCGGCTGCGGGACATCGGGGTGACGGAGGACATGCTCCCCGCCTTCGCCGAGAAGGCGTTCGCCATCAAGCGGCTGATCCGAACCAATCCGCGGATGCCGCAGTCGGCCGACGACATCCTCGCCATCTACCGGGCCGCGTTTTAGCAGGTCCTCCGG
The DNA here is from genome assembly GCA_035699305.1 of Fimbriiglobus sp. Taxonomy (GTDB): domain Bacteria; phylum Planctomycetota; class Planctomycetia; order Gemmatales; family Gemmataceae; genus DASSAT01. The sequence goes on from DASSAT010000065.1 coordinate 3,308, forward strand.
TCCTCCGGGCCGAGCCGAAGCCAGAGGCTCGGCAGGAGCCTCGCCCTCCCCAAAAAAAGCCCACCAATTTAGACTGGAAGCTCTACTACTTCGCCGCGCCTTCGAGTTGCTTGAGCTTCGCCCGCGCGTCCGCCTCGACCTTGCGGACCGCCGTTAGCACGTCCTGGAGCGCCTTCAGCTCCGCCCGGTCGGTCTCGGCGTTCGGGTCCAGTGCGTCGCTGACCTCCTTCATCCGCGCGTACGCCGGCTCGAACGAGCTGACCAGGTTCCGCAAGCCGAGCTTGTCGTCGTACTTCATCAGCACCCCGGCCGCCTCCGTCAGCGGCTGGACCGCGGCCTTGAACGCCGCCAGGCCCGCCGCCTTCCGCCACTCGTCGGTGACGTAGTCCCGCGCCTTGCGGTGGGCGTCGTCCTTCGGCTGCCACTCCTTCGCCAACTTCTCCTTCTGCGCCTTGGCGTCCGGGTTTTTCGTCACCTTGAACAACTCGTCGTACAGGTCCAGCGCCTCCGGCACCTCGCCGCGCGCGATCAGCGCCTTGATCTGGCCCTCCAGTTCCCGCGCCCGGAACTCGCGCTCGTATTTCACCGGGTCGTTCGCCTTGGCGATCGCACCCTGCAACTCCTTCGCCTTGTCCGCGATGCCGGGGAGGCCGGCTCGGATCGCCTCCAGTTGCCGGCCGGCCGACTCCAGCAGCGACGCCGGCACCGCCTCCTTGGCCATCGGATCCTGCTTGAGCTTCTCCAGTTCCGCGGTCAGCTCCTTGTCGGCGGCGGACTGCGAGACCAGCCCCGCCGTCGCCCGGTCGAACGCCTCCTGGTTCTTGCCCAGCACGATCAGTGAGGTCAGCGCCTTGAGCAGTTCCAGCTGCGCGCTGCGGGCCTCGGCCACCCGGCCGCGGAGGTCCTCGCACGCCCGTTCCAGGGCGGCGCGGGCGGCGTCCTCGGGCCGGGCGTCGAAGCGGATCGTCACCGGGCCGTCGCCGAGCACCGGCACCGCGAACGGCACCGCCCGGCCCGACCCGAGGCTGACCACCACGCACGCCACGTCCCGCAGCGGCCGCGGCGAGCGGAACACGTCGCCGCGCAGCTCCAGCCCGTCGCTGGCGTCGAGCTGGGCGGCGAAGCTGGTGTCGGTCGCCCGCACCTGCAACAGCCGGTTGCCGACCTGCGGCTTGCCCTGCCGGTCCACCACCCGCAGTTCGACCGGCGCTTCGACCGTCGCCAGCTTCATGCACCGCGAACCCAGCACGTTACGGCCGGTCGGGAACGGGTTGCGGTAGCCGGTCAGCACCTGGCACCGGCACGCGCCGTCGGCCACTGGCCCCTCGGCCCGCAGCAGCACGAACACCTGCGGCCGGGCGACCGCCACCCGGACCGGCTCCGGCGCTCTGGCTCCGATCCGCGGCTTCTCCCCCTTGGGCGTCGGGGCCGGCTTGGCCTGCTCGTAGACGAGCGACACCGCGAAGATGTCTCCCGGCCGGACGAACCGGTCGAACCCCGGCAGCGCGCCGCCGCGGAACCGCACCCGGACGGCGTCCGGCTCCCGGTCCAGCTTCTCGATCGTGCCGACCGGGCCGAAGTCGCGGGCGAGCATCAGCCCGGCGGTCCGGGCCACCAGTTCCGGCGCGCGGGTCTCCTGGACCCGCACCACTGGCGACGGCAGCCCGGTCGAGCCGTCGTGCTGCCGGGCCTCCAGCCGGTAGCCGCCGCCCTCGAAGCGGACCCACAGGAAGTGGGTCTTGACGCCGGTCAGCTCGCGGAACTCCGGCGCCTCCAGGGCGGCCCACCCGTCCTTGACGAACGCGCGCCAGAGCGGCTCGCGCTTCGCCTCGGGG
>DASSAT010000066.1:0-3481 GCA_035699305.1 Fimbriiglobus sp.
CACCACTACGACGAGATCGGCCTGCTCTCGCCGTCGCATCGGGCGGGGGGCGGGCACCGGCTCTACACCGCCGCGGACCTGGGCCGGTTGCAGCAGGTGCTCTCGCTGCGGCAGCTCGGGTTCTCGCTGGACGAGATCCGCGACTGCCTGGGCGCGCCGGGGTTCGACCCGCTCACCGTCCTGCGGCTGCACCTGGCCCGCGCCCGGGAGGTGCTCAAGGCGCAACACGAACTGTGCGGTCGGCTGGAACGGCTGACGACCGCGATGGCAAAGGCGGAAGAAGTTTCCGCCGACGACTTCCTGCGAACCGTGGAGGCGACGATGAGCGTCGAGGAACACCTGAAGACCGCCAGGGAGCACTTCAACCTGCCGCCGGACCAGGCCGAGGCGCTGGCCCAGCACTGGGCGAAGTACTCGAAGGAGGACATCGAGGCGGTGCAGAACGAATGGCCGCAGTTGATCGCCAAGGTGCGGGCGGCGATGGAGGCCGGCACCGACCCGGCCAGCCCGGCGGTCCAGGCGCTGGCGACCCGGGCCGCGGAGCTGACGCGGATGTTCACTGGCGGCAACCAGGCGGTGTCCGACCAGCTGAAGCAGCGCTACGAGTCCGACCCGCAGTTCCAGGCCCACGCCGGGTACGATTCGGAGGTCTGGGCGTACATGGGCCGGGCGCACGCCGCGGCGAAGAAGTCGTAAGTATTATCGACCGGCGCATGAACCGGATAGAACCCGCCCCCCGCGGCCCGGTACAGTACCCGCGGAGGTGAACCATGAGCCGCGTCGCCGCGCCGGAAGTCGTCCGCCAGGTCGAACAGGTCTGCCGTCACATCCGCGAGAACCCGGAGCCGCCGCCGTCGCTGACGGAGCTAGCCGCGCTCGTCGATCTCAGCCCCGGGCACCTGCAACGGGTGTTCAAGCGGGTCGCTGGCGTCTCGCCGAAGCAGTACGCCGACGCCTGCCGGGTGGACCGGCTCAAGGCGGGGCTGCGGTCGCACCCGACCGTGACGACGGCGATGCTGGAGGCCGGCTACGGGTCGAGCAGTCGGCTCTACGAGCAGGCGGCGTCCCGGCTGGGGATGACGCCGCGGGCGTACCAGAAGGGCGGCCCGGCGGCGGTGGTGCGGTTCACCGTCGGCCGCTGTGACCTGGGCCGGGTGCTGCTGGCGGCGACTGAGAAGGGCGTCTGTGCGGTCAGCCTCGGCGACGACGCGGCCGGTCTGGAGGCGTGGCTACGGGCGGAGTTCCCCGCGGCGACGGTCGAGCGGGCGGACGCGGCGCTGCGCGGCTGGCTGCAAGCTCTCTTGGACCACCTGGCCGGCGAGTTGCCGCACCCGGCGCTGCCGCTGGACGTGCGCGGCACGGCGTTCCAGCGGCGAGTGTGGGAGGAGCTGCGGAAGATACCGGTCGGCGAAACCCGCACCTACGCCCAGGTGGCGGCGGCGTTGGGCCGGCCAGCGGCGGTGCGGGCGGTGGCGCGGGCCTGTGCGACGAACCCGGTGTCGGTGCTGACGCCGTGCCACCGGGTCGTCGGTTCTGACGGCTCGCTACGCGGCTACCGCTGGGGCGTCGAGCGGAAGAAGAAGCTGCTGGAGCGGGAGAAAGGAGACGGGTAGGGTAGGCCGAGTCTTCGAGGCCCGGCGTCTTGAGCCGCGGAGCGGCGTCAGATGCGTAGCCAGGGGCGCAAGCCCCTGGTGGCGAGTCGATGAAATGGAACAAGCCCCGGAGGGGCGACAGAGCGCCCCGTATGGGTGGCGTTCTGTCGCCCCTCCGGGGCTTCGGCCTACTTTGTGCCCGACTATACCAGGGGCTTGCGCCCCTGGCTACGCATCCGCCGCCCCTACCGGGGCAAAGACGGTGGGCCTCGAAGACTCGGCCCACCCTACACAGATCACTCGACGATCATGTCGGCAGCCCCAGCCGACGGCGAACCTCCGCCACCGGGATGGTGCGGCCCTCGCGGCAGTCCGTTAGCCCCGCCTCGACCGCCTGGCGGACGTAGATCTCGTAGAGCAGATCGTCCCAGGTCGCGTCGTCCGGCAGTTGCTCCACTAGGCGCCGCGCCTCGGTCTTGATCGACGGCGTTTCCGCACTCACAGACATGGCTACCCTCCTCACGGGCAGGATACCGTGCGGTGTCCGCGGTCGCAACGGGTCAAATCTCCTGCTGCCCGGAGATGGATCCCGGGCGGCGGGGATTGTCGGGAGTCCCACTTGCGGCGATCGTCGAGCCGCACGGCCGAACACCTGTCCGCGCCGGCCAGCGGTCCGTGCAATAACCGCGATGACTCCCCCACCCGCCCCCGGCCGCTGGGTGCCGCTCGTCGGGGCCGTGCTGTTCGCGGCCGCCCACACCCAGCCGCCGCTGTACTACTCCAACCAGAACCAGTACTTCCTCCACGGCCTCGCCGCCGCCGGCTACGGCGACCTCGGCCGCGACTGGCTCGCCAACACCGCCGACCCCACACCGGCGTTCTCCGCCTTCGTCGCGCTGGCGTACCGCACCCTCGGCGAGTGGCCGTTCCAGGCCGCGTTCGTCGTGCTGCTGATCGTGTACTTCCTGAGCCTGTGGGCCGTCGTCGCGGTGCTGCCCTTCCGGCCGGTCACGACGGCCGGGCGGGCCGCCCTCGCCGCCGTCTTGATCGTCGTACACGCGGGGATCGTCCGGGCCGGGTCGGTGTGGCTCGTCGGCGTCGATTACCCGTGGTATCTCCAGGCCGGGGTGGCGAACCAGTACCTGCTCGGCCCCGGGTTGCAGCCGTCGGCTTTCGGGGTGCTGCTCCTGGCGGCGCTGGCCGCGTTCGCCCACGGCCGGCCGATGGCGGCGGGGTTGCTCGCGGCCGCGGCGTGCGCGATGCACTCGACGTACCTGCTGCCAGCCGGGCTGCTCGTCGCCGGGATGATGTGTAGTCCGCTCGCTCCGCGAGCGGATTCCGAAGACCGCTCGCGGAGCGAGCGGACTACATTCCGAGCCGCTCTCGTGACCGGGGCAGTCGCGCTGCTCGGGGTGCTGCCGGTCGTGGCGTACACCCTCGCCGTCTTCGCCCCGACCGACCCGGTCCGGTTCGCCCAGGCGCAGGCGATCATCGCGTGGGTCCGCATCCCACACCACACGGTCGTCTCGCAGTGGCTCGATGGGGTGGCCGCGCTCCACCTGGTGTGGCTGGCCGCCGGCGTCGTCGCATTCCGCCGGACGCCGCTGTTCGTGCCGCTGGCGGCGGCGGCTGTCCTGGGGTTGGCCCTTTCCGTCGTTCAGGTTTTGACCGAGAGCGCCACGCTAGCGCTGCTCTTCCCGTGGCGCGTCTCCGCGGTGCTGGTGCCGGTGGCGACCGCGGCCGCCGCGGCCGGCCTCGCCCGGCTCGCCGAGCGGACCGTCCCGCCACGTCTTTTACTCATTCTGAGCGGGCTGATGGCGGTCGGGGCGGTCGTCGGGGCGGGGGTCGTCTACTGGAACCAACTCGGCTATCAGCAGACGGCGGCCGAA
>DASSAT010000067.1:0-3096 GCA_035699305.1 Fimbriiglobus sp.
CTGGCAGAACCGTCCCGCGGAGGGCCGCCATGCCCGCCATCTCAGCCGCCCTGATCGCCCGCCTGCGGGCGGCCGCCGACCCCGCTGCTGACCGCGATCTGCTGCGGGCGTTCCTGGCCGACCGCAGCGAGCCAGCGTTCGCGGCCCTGGTCAGCCGGCATGGGCCGATGGTGCGGGGCGTCTGCCGGCGGGTGCTCGGCAACCCGCACGACGCCGACGACGCCTTCCAGGCCACCTTCTTGGTGCTGGCGCGCAAGGCGAACACGGTCGGCCGGCCGGACCGGCTGCCGGGGTGGCTGCACACGATCGCCGTCCGCACCGCCACGGAGGTCCGCCGTATGCGCGACCGCCGCCGCAAGATCGAGGCGAGCGGGGGGCGTCAGCCCCCTGTTGAAGCGCTTGAACAGGGGGCTGACGCCCCCTGCTCGCCGGAGCAGTCCGAACTTGCCGCGTTGCTCGACGAGGAGTTGGCGAAGCTGCCGGAGCACTACCGCGTCCCGGTGGTGCTGTGCGAGCTGCAAGGGTTGCCGCGCAAGGACGCCGCCGCCCGGCTGAAGCTCGCCGAGGGGACGCTCTCCAGCCGGCTGGCGAAGGCCCGCAAGCTGCTCGCGGACCGGCTCACTCACCGCGGCGTGACGGCGAGCACCGCGGCGATCACCGCCGTCCTCGCCCGCGAGGCAATGGCGCGGGTGCCGGCGGACGTGGCGGTCGAGTCCGCTCGCGCGGCCCTGACCTGCGCGGCGTCGGCCGCGGCCGTCCACGCCGCCGACGGGGTGGTGAAGGTGCTGTTCCTCAGCAAGCTCAAGGGGCTGGCGTGCGCCGTTGGGGTGGTCGTGGCCTGTGCGGGCGGGGTCGTCGCGCTGTCCGGCGGGTCCGGCCGATCCGCCGCGGCAGGGGTCGAGGAGGATGCGGACGCTCGCAAGCTGGTGAAGCAACTCGGCAGCCCCAACTTCGCCGACCGGGAGGCGGCGCAGAAGAAGCTCCGGGCACTCGGCGCGAGGGCCAGGCCGGCGCTCAAGGCCGGGATGACCGACCCCGACCCGGAGGTCGCCCGGCGGGCGTCGGCCATCTGGGCAGCCGTCCGGGACGACGAGATGAAGGCGTTCGTCGCCCGGTTCCAGGCGGACAAGGACGGCACCGTCGCGTTCGACCACCCCGTCTGGGTGCGGTTCGCCGCGGTTGCCGGGGACGACAAGGCCAGCCGTCGGCTGTTCGCCGCGATGATCGGCGACCCCACCCGGGCCAGGCTGCTGGCCCGGGTGGTGGACGGACCGACGCGGGCCGGGCAGGTGTACGAGGCCGAGGTCCTCCGCCTGAGCGATCGGGTGATGGCGTCCCAGAAGCCGGGGATGGCCGGGAACCCGCTCGCGCTCGGCGAGTTCGTCGGGGTCCTGTTCCTCGGGACGTTCGACGGGACCGGGTTCCGCCGGGACCCGGCCGCGGACCGGTCCACCGACACCCGGGAGCCGCTGCTCTTCAACACGTCGCCGGACTGGGTCGAGGTCGCCGCCGGCCCGAGCGGCAAGCCGGCCCGCCGGCTGATCGCGGCCTGGCTCGGGCAACGGGGTAGTCCGCCCGCCACCGAGTTCCTCCTCGACCAGTTCGTCATAACCGACTTCCCCGAGTTGCTGCCCGTCGTTCGCCGGATCGCCGCTGATAAGAATTGGCCGATGGGTTGCCGGTCGGCGGCGATTCAGCACCTCGCCCGGTACGGCGGGAAGGCCGAACTGCCGGCCATCGCGGCCTTCTTCGATGCCAAGGAGGAGGTGTTCAAGGGTGTCCAATTCCCCGGCGGGGCGATGACCGTGCAGGCGCGGGACGTGGCCGTCCGCGCGACCCTCCAGTTGCACGACCAGGACCCCGCGGACTTCGGCTTCCCACCGACAGCGGCTCTAGGCTACGCCCACCTGAAGAACGGGTGGAAGCAGGCCAGCCCGGGGCTGAAGTACAGCCGGCTGGTGAGCGGGTTCTTCGCCGACGCGGACCGGGAGGCGGCCCACAAGAAGGCCCGGGAGTTCCTCGACAAGCAGCCGAAGCCGGAGCCGAAGCCGGACCCCGAGGCCGAGAAGCTGGTGAAGCAACTCGGCAGCCCGAACTTCGCCGACCGGGAGGCGGCGGGGAAGAAGCTGCGGGAGATGGGAGCGAAGGCCAGGCCGGCGCTCCTGGCCGGGGCCAAGGACGCCGACCCCGAGATCGCCCGGCGATGCGCCTCGATCATGAAAGCCATCCGGGCCGACGAACAGAAGGCGTTCGTCGCGGGGATGTCCGAATTGAACAACCCGGTGTGGAAGCGGTTCAAGGAACTGGTTGGGGACACCAAGGCCGCGCGGAACCTGTACTTACAGATGATCGACGACTACCGGCGTGCAACGCTTCTGACCGAGGCCGAGACCAGCCCAGCGAAGGCCGCGGAAGTCTACGTCGCCGAAGTCGTCCGGGTTACCGACGCAAGTCGGAAGGCGTTCCAGCCGTTCGTTGGCCGGCCGATCCCGGCCCTCGGCACGGTGGACAACCCAATGAGGGACGCATCGCGCAAAGCGGTCCCGCTCGGGGACGCAGTGGCCGTCCTGTTCCTCGGCGCCCGCCCGCTGCCGGACGGGGCGAAAGACCCGTCAGCGTCGTTTGTGTTGCGGGCCAGCTTCGCCGACGGGGTCGTGGGGCCACTGAAGGAGCCGCTCCGCAAGCTGTTCGCAGCCTGGCTCGACCGGAGGAGAGACCCGGAGACGATCCACGAAGGGCTGATGACGGCCCTGTTGGCCGGCGTCCCGGACGCCCTCCCGACCGCCCGGCGGTTGGCGGCCGACCCCAAGCTCCCCGCCCCGGCGAAAGATCGGGCATTGTTGGTGATCGGCAATCACGGCACCAAGGACGACCTGCCGCTGCTGACCGCCTGCCGGGCCGACGCCCGGGTGTCATCGACTTACAAGACGGTCCGCAACGAAGTCTACGACACCCAGGTCCGGGACGTGGCCGCGGCGATGGCTCTGCACCTGTACGGCCAGGACTTCGAGAAGTACGGGTTCGAAGGCACCCAGTGGCAGGTCTGGTGGCTCCCGTCCAACCCGGCCCCGTTCAATGGGATATCCCAGTTCAAGT
>DASSAT010000068.1:0-8682 GCA_035699305.1 Fimbriiglobus sp.
TCCGGGCTGGGGACGACGACCTTGTGCAGCGCCAGCCCGCCGGCTTTCTTCACGTCGAACTCGAACTTCGCCTTGTCCTCGGGGGCGAACGGGGCGAACTGCTTGACCGTCTTCTCGATCCCGCCCCCCTTCGCCACCCCAAGGGCCGCGGTCAGCCGGAGCTTGCCGCCGTCGCCGGTGACGACGAGGCCGGCGTCCAACTCGCCGGACTTCAGGGTCGGCGCGACCGCGTCGAGCGCCAGCTTGGCGCCCTGACGGTCGGACCCCTTCACCGTCTCCAGGTGCTCCGCGATCAGGGCGTCGATAACCGGCGCGAGGTCCTTGCGGGCCTGCTCCGGGAGCGACAGACGGAGGCCCGCGGCCGCGACCGGAGACTTCGCCCCGGCGAGCGTCGCCGCCTTCGCGGACTGGCTCCCGAGGTCGTGGAGCACCTTCGCCAGTTCGGAGCCGCTCCGAGCGGAAAAGGTCGCCTCGACGGTCAGGTCGTCCGACTTCGGCTCGACGAGGAACCGGAGCGAGAAGTCCTTGCCGTCGGCCAGCACCGCCTGGACCGCCGCCATCAGCCGGTCCAGCGCCCAGACGCGGAGCTTCTTCTGCGCCGGCGTCTCGTTCGGCTCGGTCCGCTCCTGGGCGTCGTGGACCTTCAGCTCGAACTGCCCGAGCACGGTCTTCTTCACGTCCGCTGGCAGCCGGTCGAGGTGCACCCGGACCGAGGCGATCGACCCGTCCATGCCGGCGAAGAAGTTCTTCGGCGCGATCAGCCGGGCCGGCTCGATCCCTTTGGCCGACTGCGCGGTGACGTACAGCGTCTTGTGGGCGAACCGGAAGAAGAACGGCACCGGGATGTTGGGCACCTGAACCTGGTAGGAGCCGTCGTCGCCCTTCTTCAGGTCGAGGCTCAGGCGGGCGGTCAAGAGGTCGAGGACGGCCTTCTCGTCGGCGACCGGGATCATGAGTACGACCGGGCTATCGACGACGTTGGGGGTAAGCGACCCGTACAGCCCGAACGGCCGGGCCGGATCGACCCCCTCGATCCCCTTGTTCACGTCGGCCAGTCCGCGGACGAACGCCGCCCCCTGCTTGGCCGTCTCGGCCTGGTTGACGACGCCGCCGAGGTACTCCGCCTTGTCGAGTAGGTCGCTGACCGACCGGACGCGAACCTCCAGGGCCGGCCCGGCGTCCGGCTGGGCGGGCGCGCGGTCCGCCACGAGGAGGAGTGCGGCGGCGGCCGTCGGCATCCACAACAATTTTCGCATAACCGCTCCACGTCGGTAGGATGGCCCGGCCGTGGGCCGGGCGGACGCGGAACTATACCAGCCGTCCCCCGGCCGTGTGTCAGCCGGCGCGCGGATTCGGGGTCGGCCTGCTTTTCCGGTGATACAACGGTGGGGAACACACCGACGGCGCCAAGACGGAAGGCCACTGCGATGAGCCAGAAGACGTGGGGCGGGCGGTTCGCCGGGGGGACCGACGCCCGGGTGGAACAGTTTACCGAGTCGATCAGCATCGACCGCCGGCTGTACCGGCACGACGTACTCGCCAGCCAGGCGCATGCCCGGATGCTGGCCGAGGTCGGCTTGCTGACCGCCGACGAGGCCGAGCGGATCGCCGCCGCCCTGGGCGAGATCGCCGCGGAAATCGAAGCGGGGAAAATGGAGTTCTCCGTCTCCCTGGAGGACATCCACACCCACATCGAGCAGGCGCTGATCGCGCGGCTGGGCGACCTGGGCCGCAAGCTGCACACCGGCCGCAGCCGCAACGACCAGGTCGTCACCGACGTCAAGCTCTGGGTCCGCGACGCCATCGACGAACTCGATGGCCTGCTAGCCGACCTGCAACGGGAGTTCGTCGAGTCCGCCGAGCGCGAGCGCGACGTGATCCTTCCCGGCTACACGCACCTCCAGCGCGCGCAGCCGGTCCTGGCGGCCCACTACTTCCTCGCCTACGTCGAGAAGTTCCAGCGCGACCGGGAGCGGCTCACCGACTGCCGCAAGCGGGTCAACGTCCTGCCGCTCGGCGCCGCGGCACTGGCCGGCAGTTCGCTGCCGATCGACCGCGAGTCGGTGTGCCGCAAGCTCGGCTTCGACGCGGTCGCCCGCAACAGCCTCGACGTGTCCAGCGACCGCGATTTCCTGCTGGAGTTCGTCTTCGACCTGTCGGTGATCGCGGTGCACCTGAGTGGCTGGGCCGAGGAGTGGGTCATCTGGTCCACGACCGAGTTCAACTTCCTCGACCTGCCGGACGGGTTCTGCACCGGGTCGAGCATTATGCCTCACAAGAAGAACCCTGACGTGCTGGAGCTGACCCGCGGCAAGGCCGGGCGTGTATTCGGCGCATTGCAACAGCTGCTCGTCCTGGTAAAGGGATTGCCGCTGGCGTACAACCGGGACTTGCAGGAGGACAAGGCCGCCGTCTTCGACGCCTTCGACACCGTTGCGGCTTGCGTGGCCGTCGCCTCGCCGCTGGTCCGGCAGACCAGACTGCGCCGCGATTCGATCGCGGCGCGGATCGAGGACGGGTTCCTGGACGCGACGACGCTGATGGAGGCGATGATAGCCCGCGGGGTGCCGATGCGGTCGGCCCACGATGCGGTCGGCAAGCTGGTCCGCCGCTGCGAGGAGCAGCGCTGCCGGCTCGCCGACCTGCCCGCCGACGCATTCGAGGAGGTCGCACCCGGGATCGGTGGTAAGTTTGTCGGCAAGCTCGGCGTCGAGAACGCCGTCCGCGCCTTCCGGTCCGCCGGGTCCACCGCCCCCGAACAGGTGGCCGGGCAAGTTGAGTTCTGGAAACGGAAACTCGGATAGGTCGTCGTCGGCGAAGATGTCCCGAACCGAGAGTGGCGGACTCGGTCCGTTAGGAGACGGGATGCCCAGCCGGTATACGTTCACCGACTACTCGCCCGACTGGCCAACGGCATTCGAGCAGGAGGCCGACCGGCTCCGGGCACTACTCGGGGAGGAGTTGGTCGCCGTGCACCACATCGGGAGCACGTCCGTGCCCGGCCTGGCCGCGAAGCCGATCATCGACGTGATGCCGCTCGTCCGAGCTATCGCCGCCGTCGATGACCTCACGCCCCGGCTCCAGGACGAGGGCTACCGGGCTTGGGGCGAGTATGGGCTGCCGGGCCGCCGGTACTTCACCAGGGATTGCGGCGAGTACCGGACACACAACGTCCACGTCTACCAGTTCGACAACCCGGCTGCGGAGCGCCACCTGGCCTTCTGCGCGTACTTGCGGCACCATGAACCAACACGGCGAGAATACGAGGACTTGAAGCGGGCTGTGTGCGCGCGACACCCGGCCGACATCGAAGCGTACATGGCGGGGAAGAACGAGTGGATCAAGCGGGTCGAGCCGGTGGCGGTGGAGTGGTATCGGCGGCAGGCCCACCGGCCCGAGGCGATGGTTGCGGGAGTACGGATAATGAGTATCCTGAGTGTTGAGGAGACCAGGAGTTCGAGGGCTGAGCCATGAGCCGTATGGTTGATGAATCGCCCGTCGTCCTGGGAGAGGTGACCGACCCGGTTGAAATCGAGCGGGCGCGCCAGCGGCGTGAGCAATCCGACCGGAACTGGGAGTGGTTCCGGGTCCGGATCGCCGACCTTGCTCGGGGCAACCGCGGTCGGTACGTCTGCATAGCCGGTCAGGAGACGTTCCTGGCAGACGACCCGGCCGAGGCGCGGCGGCTCGCCCGTGAGGCCCACCCCGGAGACGAAGGGGTGATCCTCTACCGCTTCCGCACCTCGAACCGGCCGCTCATCTATGCTCATTCTCGGTAGTTGGGAGCAACAAGAGGACGGGATCGAGCGGCCGATCCTCCGTGGCGAAGTGGCCGCGCCGGACGGTTCGTGGGTTGGCGTCCCGTTCCTCGTGGACACGGGGGCGGACCGGACAGTCATTTCCGCACCGTATTACGCCGCGCTTGTGCCGGCAGGGGTTGAGCCGACCGACTCGCTCGTCGGCATCGGCGGAGTGTGCCGAGCCGTCATCCTCACGACCACGATCCAACTCTACACGGCGGACGTGCGGCCGATGCCGTTCCGTGGTCAGTTCCGGGTCTTCGCGGAGCCGGACGCATCGGAGATGAGCGTTCTCGGCCGTGACATCCTGAACTTGTTCGCGGTCGTTGTCGATCATGGCGGCCGGAAGGTGTGTTTGGTGCGCGACCGGCACCGCTGCGTCATCCTCGAAGGGTAACAATGGACCACTTCGCCTACCGCGACCGCGTATTGCACTGCGAGGACGTGCCCGTCCCGGAGATCGCCGAGCAGTACGGCACGCCAGTGTTCGTCTACAGCACGGCTACCCTGCTTCATCACCTGAACGCTATCCAGACGGCGTTCGCTCCGGCGAAGCCGATCATCGCTTACAGCGTCAAGACCAACGGCAACCTGTCCATCTGTAAGCTCATGGCCGAGCACGGGGCCGGGTTCGACGTGACCTCCGGCGGCGAACTGTTCCGGGCGCTCAAGGCGGGCAGTTCCGGGTCGAAGATCGTCTTCGCCGGGGTCGGCAAGACCGACGCGGAAATGCGCTTCGGGCTGGAGAACAACGTCTTCCTGTTCAACGTAGAGAGTGAGGAGGAGCTGTTCGCGCTCGGCGACGTGGCGAAGGCGATGGGCCGGAAGGCTCCGGTCGCGCTGCGGGTCAACCCGGACCTGCCGCCGAAGACGCACGTCAAGACCGACACCAGCGTCAAGGGGGTCAAGTTCGGCCTCGACATCGAGACGGTCCTGGAGGTGTCGCAGAAGGCGGTCGGGCACCCAGGGATGGCGGTCGTCGGCGTCCACATGCACCTGGGGTCGCCGATCCTCAAGGCGGACCCATACCGCGAGGGGGCAGCCAAGGCGGTCACACTCGTTCGTGAGTTCCGCAGGCAGGGGCACGACGTCAAGTACCTGAACATGGGCGGCGGGTTCGGCATCCACTACCGCAAGCAGGAGGCGCTACCGGCCAGCGCGTTTGCCGAGGCGATCCTACCGGCGGTCGCGGAGACCGGGTGTCAACTGGTGCTGGAGCCGGGACGGTTCATCGTCGGCAACGCGGGGGTGCTGGTCAGCCGGGTGCTGTTCAACAAGGACACCGGCGGCAAGCACTACCTGATCCAGGACGCGGCCATGAACGACCTGATCCGGCCGACGCTGTACGACTCGTTCCACCGCATCTGGCCAGTCCGCCCGCCGGCCGGGGCGCCGGAGCGGCCGGACGACTACGAGGTTGACATCCCCGGTACGATGCGCCAGGACGTGGTCGGCCCGGTCTGCGAGTCCGGGGACTTCCTCGCCAAGGCCCGCAGCCTGCCACTGCTGGCGAAGGGCGACCTGCTGGCGGTGTTCAGCGCCGGCGCCTACGGGATGGCGATGTCATCGAACTACAACAGCCGGCGGCGGGCGGCCGAGGTGCTCGTTACAGGCCGCACCCACCGACTGATCCGTCGCCGGGAGACGTTCGACGACCTGGTCCGGTGCGAACAGGATTGCTTCACCTGACCCGGCCGCGCAGAATCGCTCTAGACGGCAGGGCCGGACTCCCCACCCGGCCCGTCCGCCCATTCCGCACAACCTGACCGACCACTCCGCCCGGAGGATACCCCGGTGAGTACCCGCGCCACGACCCTCGCGCTGAGCTGGGCCGTCTGCTGCCTCGCCGGCACCCCGCTCCTCGCCCAGCAACCCGCCCCGCCCGGCGAGAAGCAGGCCACACCGGCCGAGCTGTACCGCGCCGCCCAGGACTTGATCCGCTCCGGCCGGTACGACGTGGCCGCGGAACGACTCAAGGCGTTCCTGGCGGCCAACCCGACCGACCAGGACTTCCTCGCCATCCAGCAGGCTGAGCCGGCCACGTTCCTCAAGCTCCGCAACGTCGTCTCCTGGTCGGACAACCCAACGGCCCATGCCGAGGCGGAGAAGGTGGTCGAGGCGATCATCGCCCGCGCGGCCGAGGCGAGCAAAAAGCTGCACCGCGACCCGGACCGGATCGCTCGGTTCGTCCGCAACCTCGGGGCCAGCCAGGAGGAGCGGATCTTCGCCGAGCAACAGCTGCGACTGGCCGGCGAGGCGGCGGTGCCGGCGATGGTCGATCAACTCCGCACCACCACCGACGCGGAGCTGCGGGCCGGCATCTTCGGGGCCATCTCCCGGCTCGGGGTCGAGGCGGTCCCCGGCTTCCTGGCCGCGGCCGACGGCCTGTCCGACGACGTGAACCTCGGCATCCTCCGGGCGGTCGCCGGTCGGCAAGACGTGCTGGCGCTGCTCTCCGCGGCCGAGACCGACTTCGTCCCGCACCTGTGGTACTACTCCGCGGCTCGGGAGAACGGCAGCCAGTCACTCCGCACCTTCGCGTCCGCGACGCTGGAGACGCTGGCCGGCGCCGGGGCCACCCGCCGCAAGCCGGAGGCGGAGCTGGTCGCCTTCGCCGACCGATTCGCCCGCGGGACCGCCCGCTTTCGGACGCCCGATCGGATACGGCTCTGGACCTGGGATCCGGCGAAGATGACAGTGACCGTTACCGACGCATCGAAGGCGCAGGCGGAGGAGTACTACGCCCTGAAGTACCTGCGGTGGGCGCTCGACTTGCGGCCGTCGGACCCCGCGGCCCAGGAGCTGTTCCTGACCGTGGCCATCGAGCGCGGGGTCCAGCGGGCCAGGTTCCGCGACCTGGCCGAGGCGGACCCAGTGCTCTTCGAACTGCTGGCGGCCGCGCCGTCGGAGATGCTCAACAACATGCTCGCGCTGGCAATCGTCGAGAAGCGCACGGCGTTGACGTTCGGTCTGACCGCCCTGCTGGCGATCCGGGCCGACCGGACCGCGGCGGCCGGCCCGGCGCCCGGCAAGCCCGGGGTGTTCGTCAAGGCGCTGGACTACCCGGACCCGCGGGTGCAGTTCGCGGCGGCGGTCGGCCTGCTCAAGGCGCCCGTCCAGGCCACCCACGGCAAGCCGGCCCGGGTGGTCGAGGTACTCCGCCGGGCAGCCGCGGCCGAGGCGCCGCCGGAGGGCGCGAAGGAGCAAGCCCGGGCGCTGATCGCCGACCCCGGCGATGCCCGGTCGGAGAAGATAGCAACGTTCCTCCGCTCGCTCGGCTACGCGACCGAGCGGTTCCCGACCGGCCGCGCCCTGATGCGCCGCGCTGCCCGCGCCGCCGACTACGACCTGGTCGTCATCGACCGCCACATCGGCGACCCGGTGCTGGCGGACCTACTGGCGATGGCCAAGGCGGACGCCAACATCGCCCGCCGGCCCGTGCTGGTGGTCGCCTCGGCCGACGCCCCAAAGCCGGTGCCGCTCGACCTCATGCTGCTGCGGCTGGCGCTGCTCATCGCCGTCACCGAGACGTCCGCGACCCAGGTGCCGCCGCCGTTCGCCTTCGACCCGACCCGCCCGGTCCTGGACGAGGCCCAGGCGCGGGCCGAGCTGGGCCAACTCCGCGACCAACGGCTGCTGGGCCTGTACGACGTGCGACTGCCGCGGCTGGCCCGGCTGGTGGATGCGGCCGGCCTCCCGCTGTCCCGCGGCCTCCAGGCGCGGCTCGACCTACGGCTGCCGCAGTTCACCTACGCCGCGCTGGCGGCCGAGTACCCGGTGAGCGCCCAGTCGGCCCCAGAGGTGTTCCGGCGATACCAGGTCCAGAACTCGCTCGTCCGCAAGCAGCCGGAGTTGGCGACCCCGATCGAGGTCACGACCGAGGGGCTGGGCCGGCTCGTCGAGCAGTTGGAGGCGGCGCTCGACACGGCCCGCCGGGAGCGGTACGAACAGCTCCTGGCCCGCGTCGATCGAGAGGCGCTGATGCTGCCGCCGGACACCTCCCGCGACCGGGAGGCGGAGCGGCGCATCGAAAATCTCCTGCGGAACTACCCGCGGGTGAAGGTCACGCCGGAGCCTTACGGCCCGACCGGGCTGGCCGCGGACATCCGCGCGGCCACGACCGACGCTTCGCAGCTCCCGCAAGACCCGGCCACCCGACGACGCGACGCCAGGATCGCCGTCCTGTGGCTGCGGCGCCTGGCGGTCGGCGAAATCCCTGGGTACGACGTGCGCCCGGCCGGGGCCGCGCTTCGCCACGCCCTCCGGGACGACGCGCTGGCGGAGGACGCCATCGACGCCGTCGGCCGGCTCCCCAGTGCCGAGGCCCAGCAGGACTTGCTGTTCTTGGCGCTGAGCACCGGCAAGCCGACCCCGCTGCGGGTGAAGGCCGGCGACCAGACCATCCGACACATCCAGTCGTTCGGCAAGCTGACCCCGGCGAACCAGGTGGCGGCGCTTGCCAAGGCCGCCGACGCCGAGACCGACAACTCGTTAAAGGCCCGGCTGCGGACGATCCACCAGTTGCTGGTGGGCAAGCCGGAGGACTTCGGCGCGCTGATGTCGCGCTACCCGCTGCCGGTCCCCCGCCCTGCCGCGCCGAAGGAGCCGGACCCGATGCCGCAGCCCGGTAAGGAGAAGAAGAAGGCCGACCCCGGGAAGTAAAGCGGAATGATCGTGGTTTTATTGTCAGAATTATAGAAGATCAAATCGGCCGTGATTCGCTTGACAGATGCCGACCGGTAAAGCAGAGTTTAGGCCGTCTGGACGGATTATGCCGATTCTGGCGTGCTGTCCGGGTCGCCCTTCACGTTCCGGGATGGCTGTCATGGCCGATCACCTCGATACCCCCCCCCCATCTATACGGATGTCAACTAACATCTCG
>DASSAT010000069.1:0-3984 GCA_035699305.1 Fimbriiglobus sp.
TCGGCGGCGAAGTCCACGGCGAACGGCTGCACTACCTTTGCCTCGGTGGCCTTCGACCCGTCGGGGCCGGTGCCGCCGCCAGCGACGAGGACCACCTTGTCGGCACGGGCGGCGGCGGACCGCGCGAGGACGGTTAGCAGGGCGGCGGTCTGACGTGTCAGGGTCAACCTCCAGGGGATGGCATCTTACGGCGAACCCCGAGCGTCAGCGAGGGGGTGGGGCCCTTCACCCCTCCCCCCGTCCCCCTCCCCGAAGCGGGGAGGGGGGGCCAGACACTTTCTCCCCTCCCCGCTTCGGGGAGGGGCTGGGGGAGGGGTTGGCTTCCAACACCCTCGCTGCCGCTCGGGGTTCGCCGGTTCCGTATCATGACCCAACCGCGCGGCGGTTCGTCGTGAACCCGCCGAGCCGGTGCCGCATCTGTGATGGCGGGGCCATAGGCCAAGGGCTTCGCGGGAGGAGTTCGACGATGGCGACGAAGATCGACATGGCGAAGTTCGCCAAGTTCTGCAAGGACATGGGGTTCATCTTCCAGTCCTCGGAGATTTACGGCGGGATCAACGGGTTCTGGGACTACGGCCCGCTCGGGGTGGAGCTGAAGCGGAACATCAAGGAGGCGTGGTGGCAGGACATGGTCCGCAATCCGCCGCCGGGGCCGGACGGGCAGGAGATCCGCATGGTCGGGCTGGACTGCTCGATCATCATGAACCCCAAGGTCTGGGTCGCCAGCGGCCACGTCGGCGGGTTCGCGGACCCGATGGTCGATTGCAAGGAGACGAAGGGCCGCTACAGGGCGGATCACATCACCATCTTTGCTGTGGAGTGGGTACGCCCAGAAGGTGGTACTTTCGCAACCACTGAGCCGTACTTCGCCACTGTCGCTGATATTCACTCCCCCGACGAAGTACTTATCGAGCCGCACAAAAAAGCAATTGCCGAACTCAA
Source organism: Fimbriiglobus sp. (assembly GCA_035699305.1). Lineage (GTDB taxonomy): Bacteria > Planctomycetota > Planctomycetia > Gemmatales > Gemmataceae > DASSAT01. The sequence continues at coordinate 943 of DASSAT010000069.1, forward strand.
GCGAAAACCGCCTGCGCCGGGGTTGGTGTTCCGTATCACTCGCATCGGAGGGTTCGCAGGGAAGGACGCGATTTACTCGCCCGAGATCAGAGCGAAGACAGTCATCCAGGGAGCTACGCAACCCGGTACCCTGATGGAGCCGCGCTCGTTCAACCTGATGAACCAGACCTATGTCGGGGCGATTCAATCGGAGGATAACGTTGCCTACCTTCGCCCCGAAACGGCGCAGGGAATCTTCGTCAACTTCAAGAACGTGCTCGATTCGACTCGGGTCAAGCTGCCGTTTGGGATCGCCCAGATCGGCAAGGCGTTCCGCAACGAGATCAACCCGCGGAACTTCATCTTTCGGTCCCGCGAGTTCGAGCAGATGGAGATCGAGTTCTTCTGCCACCCGGCCGAGTCGATGAAGTGGTACGAGTACTGGCGCGACCTCCGCAAGCGGTGGTACAGCCAGCTCGGCATCAAGTCCGACAACCTCCGGCCGCGCGAGCAGGGCAAGGAGGAACTGGCCCACTACTCCATCGGTACCACCGACATCGAGTACCTGTTCCCATTCAGCGACGAGCCGCAGGAGTTGGAAGGGGTCGCCCACCGCGGGGCGTTCGACCTGACCGCCCACGCCAACCACAGCGGGCTGGGGGAGAAACTGGCGTACTTCGACGAGGCCGCCTGGATGGCCGACGCCGGCCAGCGGACGACCAACGCCTTCGAGCAGTGGATCAAGACGGCCAACCCGACGAAGGAGCAGATCGAGAAATACAAGTTCTACCCGCACGTCGTCGAGCCGTCGGCCGGGGCGGACCGGTTCACCCTGGCGGTCCTGTGCGAGGCGTACACCGAGGAGCAGGTGCCCGACGCCAAGGGGAACCCCGAGACGCGAATCGTCATGAAGTTCCATCCGCGGCTGGCGCCGATCAAGTGTGCCGTGCTGCCACTGGTGAACAAGGACGGGATGCCGGAGAAGGCGACGGCGCTCTACCGGGAGTTGAAGCCGCACTTCAACGTCTTCTACGACGACAAGGGGGCCATCGGCCGCCGCTACCGCCGGCAGGACGAGGCCGGGACGCCGTTCTGCGTGACTATCGACGGCGACACGATGAAAGACGATACGGTCACGATCCGCGACCGCGACAGCATGCAACAGCGGCGGGTGCCGATCGGGCAGGTGCGGGAAGAGATCATGCGGGCGTTGGCGCCGGGGAGTTGAAGGCATTCACCACAAAGGCACAAAGGTCACACAAAGGAACACAAAGGAAAGCAGGCTCTTTCTTCACTTTGTGTGTCTTTGTGTGACCTTTGTGCCTTTGTGGTGAACTGGTTTTTATAACCGGCCACATCTTTCCCGCAGCATGTGGTCGATCAGCACCAGCGCGACCATCGCCTCGCCCATCGGGACGAAGCGCGGCAGCAGGCACGGGTCGTGGCGGCCCTTGACCGCGATCTCGGTTGGCTCGCCGGCCCGGGTGACGGTCTGCTGCGGGCGCGGGATGCTGCTGGTCGGCTTGACCGCCACCCGGCAAACGATCGGCTCGCCGCTGGAGATGCCGCCGAGCATCCCGCCGTGGCGGTTGGTCGCGGTGTGGATGCCTCTTGTTCCCCTCTCCCCTTGGGGGAGAGGGGTTAGGGGTGAGGGGTCTGCGGCCTCGGGAGCTCCACCTCTCACCCCCGGCCCCTCTCCCCCAAGGGGAGAGGGGAGGAAGACGTCGTTGTTTTCACTCCCTCGCGCCGTCGCCACGCCGAACCCGGCCCCGTACTCGAAGCCCAGCACCGCCGGCAACGACAACAGCGCTTTGCCGAGGTCGGCTTTCAGCTTGTCGAAGACCGGCTCGCCCAGCCCCGGCGGCACACCGACCGCGACCAACTCGCAGACGCCGCCGATCGAGTCGCGGTCCTTGCGCACCGTTTCGATCAACTCGATCATCGCCGCGGCCGCCGCCGGCACCGGGCAGCGCACCGGCGTCGCCTCGACCTGTTCGAGCGTCACCGCCGCCGGGTCGGGGATGTCCGCCTTCACGTCGCCGACCTGGGTGACGTAGCCGAGGGCACGAATTCCCTCCCGCGCCAGCAGCTTCTTGGCGACCGCGCCGGCCGCCACCCGGCAAATCGTCTCCCGTGCGCTGCTGCGGCCGCCGCCGCGGTAGTCGCGGAAGCCGTACTTCGCGTCGAACGTGTAGTCCGCGTGGCCAGGGCGGTACTTGTCCTTGATATCGCTGTAGTCGGCGCTGCGCTGGTCCGCGTTGCGGAAAAGCAGGCCGATCGGCGTGCCGTCGGTGCGGCCCTCGAAGACGCCGGACCAGATTTCCGGCAGGTCCGCCTCGTCCCGCTGGGTGGTTAGCTTCGACTGCCCCGGCCTGCGCCGTTGCAGGTCCGGGATCAAGTCCTCGACCGATAGTTCCAACCCTGCCGGGCAGCCGTCGATGATGCACAGATAACCCGGCCCGTGGCTGACGCCTGCGGTGGTGACCCGGAAGAGTTTGCCGAAGGTGTTGCCTGCCATGCTGCGGATTATACCGGGTCGCCGGGCGGAGAAGTTCGGAGTCCGCAGTACCGAGTACCGAGTCTGGAGTCCACAATAGTAGGGAGACCTTGAACTCCGTACCGGAACTGACCATGCGGAAGACACTGACGATAGCGATTCTGCTCGGTGCGGCGAGCTTGACGGCGTGGGGCCAGGACGAGCCGCCGCCGGCGCGGTACGGGGTGCCGCCGAGCCTCGACCTGTTCCCGCAGAACGCGCCCCAGACGGCGCTGGCGTCGGCCGTCAAGGCGGTCGAGAAGGGGCGGATCGACTACCTCGCCGCCCATCTGATCGACCCGGCGTTCATCGACCGGAAGGTCGCGGAGCGGGCACGACCGCTGGAGAAGGAGGTCGCGGCGGACCTGCGGGCGCGGCGGGAGGCGCAGGACCGCAACCCGGTCGCCACTCCCCGGGAGGACCGCGTCCCCGCCGACCCGAAAGGGTTCGACGAAGCGGTCCGGCGGGAGGCGGCCCGGCGGGCGTTCCGGCTCGTCGCCCGGGACATCCGCGGCAGCCTCGACGAG
>DASSAT010000070.1:0-2793 GCA_035699305.1 Fimbriiglobus sp.
CAGGTCGCCAGCGACACGCCCCGGCCGACTGGCCGGACGCTGCCGTCGGCGAGTAACACCATCAGGCAGCCCTGGTGAACGCCCTGGACCGTGTACGGGTTGCAGTCGGCGTCGTCCGGCCGGAACTGCGGCGGCAGGACCATCGGCCGGTTGGTCTGGGCGTCGCGCACGGCGAACATCGGGCTGGACCCGTCCGCGTTCACCTTCAGCCATGCCGGCGAGATACCCCCGCACTGGGCCTGCCGCTCGGCGAAAAGCACGGTGCACGACAGCCCGTCGGGGAACGACTCCGGCACCCGGGCCGGCTTCGACTCATACTGGACGTGGCCCAGCGCCGCCGCGTTGGCCGCGTAGTTGGTTACGCCGAACAGCCCGCCGCTGGGGCCGGGCAGGACGCCGCCCTCCGACTGCGAGTCGCCCGGGTCAAGGTAGACCGTCGGCGGGGCGCTCATCGGGAAGACGGCGACGTTGGCGACCGTGTCGGTCGGGCTGGAGACCCACGGCTTGACATACGGCCAGCAGCCGACCCACGACGACCGCCGGAACGCGGACGCCCGGGCTGCGATCGCCCCCTGCTCCGACCCGTAGCCGAGGTAGCTCATCAGGAAGAAGTGGGCCGTCCCGTCGAGCGGTATGGCCCCCGCGGGGGGCGTCGCCTGCGGCCCGCCAGCGAAGGGGAGCCGGCCGCGGGCGGTGTGGTACTGGGCGGCCGCCTGCCCGACCTGGCGCAGGTTGTTGACGCACTGCGCCTGAGCCGCGGAGGCACGGACCCGCTGCACCGCGGGGAAGATCAGGCCGATTAACAGGGCGATGATGGCGACGACGACGAGCAACTCGATCAGCGTCAACCCCGGGCGACGGGTCGTCATGGCACACCCCGGATACAGGTCGGCCGCCGTGGGCCGCCGGACTGACTCACCCAGTCTACCCACCCCGCCCGATCCGGTCTAGCGCCGACCTGACAGTCCCGTTACAATCCGGGACACCCGGCCAGCCGTTACGCTCTTCCAACGACCGCCGGAGGCCCGCACGAGGACTCGATGGGCGCGGACGCGACGATCCTGCCGGTCCTCGCCGTGGTCTTCGTCGCCACCCTGGTGCGGTCGGCGTTCGGGTTTGGCGAGGCGCTGGTCTCGGTGCCGCTGCTCGCCCTGCTGATCCCGGTCACGGTGGCCGTTCCGCTGGCCGTGCTCCTGTCCGTCACGGTCGCCGCCGTCGTCGTCGTCCAGGACTGGGACAAGGTCCACGTCGGCAGCGCGTGGCGGCTGGTCGTCCCGACGCTTCTCGGCATCCCCCTGGGCCTGCTCGCGCTAACGTCCGTCGCGGAGCCGGTCGTCAAGGCGGTCCTGGCCGTCGTGATGATCGCGTTCTCGACGTACTGCCTGATCCGCCGGACGCGGCTCAAGCTGACCGACGACCGGCTGGCGTGGCTGTTCGGGTTCGTGGCGGGGGTGCTCGGCGGCGCCTACGGGGTGAACGGGCCGCCGCTGGTGATCTACGGCACGCTCCGCCGCTGGTCGCCGGGACAGTTCCGGGCCACGTTGCAGGGGTACTTCCTGCCGGCGAGCCTGGTCGGCCTGGTCGGGTACTGGGCGGCCGGGTTGTGGGTCGCGGACGTGACCCGCTACTACCTGTGGTCGTTGTTACCGGCGCTAGCGGCGATCTTCCTGGGCCGGGCGGTCAACCGCCGCATGAACGGCCCGGCGTTCCTCGTCTACGTCCACGTCGGGCTTATTGCAATCGGGGCGGTCCTGTTCGCCCAGTCGGTGTGGGGATGACCAACATATTTACCGCTGGATGTTGTTGAGCCGCTCCAGCGCCAGCAGCAGCGCCTGCGTCCCCTTGCGGCCGTACCCTTGTGCCCGCACCGCCTCGTAGAGCTGCTTCGCCAGCGCCAGCCCGGGGAGGCTCAGGTTCATGCGCTCCGCCTCGGCCAGGGCGATGCCCATGTCCTTGATGAAGTGCTCGACGTAGAACCCCGGCTCGAAGTCGCGCCGGAGCATCCGCGGCCCCAGCACCTCCAGCGCCTTGCTGCCAGCCGCTCCGACCGACACCGACTTGAACACCGTCTCCAGGTCCAGCCCGGCCCGGAATCCGTACAGCAGCCCCTCGCAGATGGCGATCATGTTCGACGCGATCAAGATTTGATTGACCATCTTGGTGTGCTGACCCGCGCCCGGCCCGCCCTGGTGCACGATCGTCTTGCCCATGCACGCGAACAGCGGCGACACGGCATCGACCACCTCCTTGTCGCCGCCGATCATGATGGACAGGGCCGCGTTCTTCGCCCCCACGTCCCCGCCGGAGACCGGCGCGTCCAGGGCGTGGACCCCCTTGGCCTTCGCGGCTGCGTGAATCTCGCGGGCCAGGGTCGGCTCGCTGGTGGTCATGTCCACGAGAATTGTCCCGGGCTTGCTGCCGGCCAGCGCCCCGTCCGGGCCGAGGAACACCTCGCGCACGTCCTTCGGGAAGCCAACGATGGCGAACACCACGTCCGACCGCTCGGCCACCGCCTTCGGGGAGCTGGCATAAGCCGCCCCGAGGTCCAGGAGCGGCTGGGTCTTCTCCTGGCTGCGGTTGTAGACCGTGGCGGCGTAGCCCTTGGAGACGCAGTGCTGGCACATCCACCGGCCCATCACCCCGGTGCCGACCCACCCGATCCGGGTCTTGCCCGGCTGTGCCGCGGCGATAGTCATTGCGAAGGCCCCGTGAAGGTGCTAGGTGTAAACTCCCAGCGAACCCCGAGCGGCAGCGAGGGGTTGGAGCGGTCAACCCCTCCCCCCAACCCCCTCC
>DASSAT010000071.1:0-2897 GCA_035699305.1 Fimbriiglobus sp.
TGGTGTCCGCGCTCGACGAGGCGATGCTCCTCGACGGGCCGACGTTCCGAGCGTATCTGTCCGGCCCCGTTCGCCGGCCGGTGTGCGTCGGATGCTACCCCGACGACCCGGCCGCGATCCGCGCCACGCTCCGAAAGCTCTTCACCGGCCCCGGCGGGCCGGGCCTGCCGGACTTCGGCGCCGCGCCGTCGCCGCACGGCCGGCTGCGGGCCGCGCTCTTGCCGCACATGGACTACGTGCGCGGCGGCGTCACCTATGGCTGGGGGTTCAACGAACTGGCCGAGCGGACCGACGCGCGGCTGTTCGTGATCGTCGCCACGTCGCACTACTCGCCGCACCGGTTCACCCTGACGCGGATGAACTTCGAGACGCCGCTGGGCACGGTCCCGACGGACCAGGCTTACATCGACCGGCTGGAGAAGCACTACGGCGACGGGCTGTTCGACGACCCGCTGGCGCACCTGCCGGAGCACTCGGTCGAGCTGGAGGTGCTGCCGCTTCAATACCTGTTCGAGGGCCGCCGTGAAGTCCGCATCGTGGCGCTCCTGGTCGGCTCGTTCCAGGACCGGGTGCTGTTCCAGTCCGACCCCGCCGAAGCCGACGACATCGGCCGGATGGTGACGGCCCTGCGGCGCGCCGAGGCGGAAGCGGGTGAGCCGGTGTGCTACCTGATTAGCGGCGACCTGGCGCACATCGGCCCGAAGTTCGGCGACCCGCTGCCGGTGAGCGAGGCGCAACTGGAGACGAGCCGGGCGGGGGACGAACTGATCCTGAACCAGCTCACCGCCGCCGACCCGAACGGGTACTTCCAGGTGCTTGCCGAGGAGGAGGACGCGCGGCGCATCTGCGGCTTCCCGCCGACGTGGCTGACCCTAGCCGCCGCCCGGCCGCGGACCGGGCGGGTGCTGCACTACAACCGCTCCGTCCACCCGACTGGCCACGAGAGCGTCAGCTTCGCCGCCGCCGCGTTCTACGAGTGATGTCGCCGCCGTTCGCCACCGCCTCTGACCTGAACGCCGCGCTGGCCCGCTACGACGCCGAGGCGGCGCGCGGCGCGGTCCACACCGGCCGCTACCGCCTGCGGTACGTCGTCTGGGGTGAGAGCGACCGGCCGCCGCTGGTGTTCGTCCACGGACTGAGCGACCGGGCGCGGTCGTTCGCCATGGTCATGGCCCGCCTCGTGGACGCCGGGTCCCGCTGCGTCGGGTACGAGTTGCCCAACGGCCTCGACGACGGCGCCAACCTCGGCATGTACAAGCACCCGCACCTCGTCGCCGACCTGATCGCCCTGCTCGACCACCTGGGGATCGACAACGCCGACCTGATCGGCTCGTCGTTCGGCACGACAGTCGCGCTGCGGGCGCTGGCGACGCACCCCGGGCGGTTCCGCCGCGGCGTGCTCAAGGGCGGGTTCGCGCGGCGGCCGCTGCGGTGGACCGAGCGCGGTCTGGCGCGGCTAGGCCGGTACTGGCCGTGGCGACTGGGGCAGCTCCCCGGCTACCGGCAAGTGATGGCCCGGCTGGAAGGACAAGGGTTTTCGCACTGCCCGCCGGAGGTGTTCCGGTTCCTGCTGGCGTGCGGCGGGGCGGCCCCGGCCCGGGCCGTCGCGCGGCGCGCGCTGATGCTCGACACGCTCGACCTGCGGCCACTATTGCCGGCGGTCCCGCACCCGGTACTGATGATCGGCGGCGACCGCGACGGCATCGTGCCCCGCTGGTGCGAAGAGGAAGTCGAGCGGGGGTTGAAGGACGTCCGTCGGGTCGAGTTGACGCCGTGCGGGCGCTACCCGCAGTACACCCTGCCCGGCGCGACCGCCGAGGCGATCACCGGGTTCCTCGCCTGACCGGGCCGGGCGGGGGTTTGCGGATCGACCCTACACTGCGGCCGGCTGTGGTATTTGCCCTTCTCTGTGATTCCCTTCAGTTTCCGCCACTTTTCCGCCAACAGAGTGTTTTCAGCGTTTCCGCATGTAGGAGCCGCGAATAGCCGGCATCCACAAGAAGGGTGACGCGTATTACTGCACGTTCCGCTCCCGCAACCTTGGGCCGTGACAGGGCACGGCCCGAACCCTCAGCGGAGATGCCGAAGCACGTCGAAGGCGCTGACGACGCCGACCAAGACGCCGCCGGCGTCCACCACGAACACCCGATGCACCTTCAGGCCCAGGATGTCGCCGACGATCCGGCGCGCCGGAGCTTCCGACGAGACCGAGAAGACGACCGGCGTCATGATGTCGCGGACCCGGGCCTGATCGGTACTCCCCACCTGGGAACCACCCGGTCGGGGCTCCCCGGAGCTGGTAGCCAGGTCGGTCTTCTCGGAGTAGGCGGGAACGGCCGGCACGAATTCCACCTTGTGTCGGTGGTGAATAACAATGTCGGCGAGACTGACGACGCCGACGGGCCGGCCGCTCTCGTCGATCACTGGGGCGGCACTGATGCCCCGGTCGGTGAGGAACACGACCGCCTCTTTCACGGTCGCGTTCTGGTCGATCGGCACCGGGTTTGGTGTCATGAGGTCCGCCGCGGTCGCCGCGGAGAGGGTCAGTGGGCCTGCGACTTGCAGCTCTTGCGGGCTCGTCATCGTAAGGCTCCTTGCTTATCGGCGATTTCGCGGACCAGAGCTTCAGCGGCCTCGTCGGGAGGCATGTTGGGGAAGGTGATCCGGGGTTGGGTCTTCACGGTCGCGACCTCCCCTCGTCAGCCCGTCGGTCGGGCACGTCCTGTCAACTCCGCTGTTCAGACGAGGCCGCTTCAACCCTCGATCTCATCCTATTCCGGCAGCGTGTATCGGGCCTCGATGAGGCTCCGGATCAGCTTGCGGGTTTCCGACGGTTGCAGGTCCCGCCGTTGCTCGATCCGCTCGACCTGGTCTGCCAGGTACTCGTCCTTGACCGC
>DASSAT010000072.1:0-16435 GCA_035699305.1 Fimbriiglobus sp.
TTCGAAATCCGCTCGCGGAGCGAGCGGACTACACTCCCATCGCGTTGTAGCCGCAATCCACGTACAGGATTTGCCCCGTCACTGCGCTGGCGAGGTGGCTGCACAGGAACACCGTCGCGTCGGCCACCTCCTCCGGCTTGATCGGCCGCGGCAGCGGCGACCGCGCCGCCGCGTACTCGATCGACTTCTCGAACTCACCGGGCCGGATCGACCGCGCCGCCCGGCTGGCATACGGCCCGGCCGAGATCAGGTTCACCCGGATGTTCTTCGGGCCGAGGTTGCTCGCCAACTGCTTGGCGTCGATCTGGAGGGCCGCCTTGGCGGTGCTCATGCCGCCGCCGTAGTACGGCACCACCCGCTCGCCGCCGAGGTACGTCAGCCCGACCGCGCTGGCCCCGCCCGGCCGGTCGGCCATGTACGGCTCCGCGGCCCGCAGCAGGCTCGTCAGCGAGTACGCCGAGATGCCCAGCGCCTCGAAGTACCCCTTGCGGCTGGTGTCCTTCTGGGACTTGGTGATCTCCCGGCTGAACGCGACCGAGTGGATGACGATGTCGATGCCGCCGAACTCCTTGCCGACGGCATCGACAGTCCCCTTGATCGAGTAGTCCGGGAACTTGGCGTACCGGCGGTCGGTGCGGACCTCGTCCGGCACGTCGTCCATGGTGTCGTAGCTGGCGTCGCAGGGGAGGACCTTCTCGACCTTGAGTTCGCCGCGGCCGTAGGGCAGCATCCGGGACTCGCGGTCGGCGTCGCGGGTGAGGATGCTCTCGACGATCCCGACGACGCGCGGGTGGCAGGCGAGGACGACCTTGGCCCCGGCGGCGTTGAGCGCCTTGGAGATGAACCAGGCGAAGCTCTCGTTGTCGCCCACCCCGGTGACCAGCGCCACCTTGTTGCTGAAGTCGATCGGGATCATGGCCGGGGACCTCGGAGAGAAAACGGGCCGCGGATAACGCGGATCTTCGAGCGCGGCTATACGCGGATGGAAGACAGGATTGAATCCCGGTTTTCGATCCGCGTCTTGATCCGCGCCGGAGTCCGCGTCATCCGCGGCCCGTTTTATGGATCGCCCACCAGTCCGTCACTCGTTCGGGGTCAGCCGCCAAACGTGGACGCCGCCGCGCTTCGCTCGGTCCTCCCGGGTTTCTCCCGGTGGCCGGGGGATGAAAGGGTTGCCGGTCGCGGCGACCAGCATCTTGCCGTCCGGCGAGAAGACGAGCGAGTTGACCGCCTCGTTCGGTAAAACGCGCAGCGCCGCCAGCGGCTTGTTCGTCGCCAGGTCCCACCGCCAGACCTGGTACGTCACCTCCAGCATCGAGTGGGCGGCCTTCTCGTCCCTCCTCATGCCGGCCTGGAACCCGCCGGCCACCAGAGTCTTGCCGTCCGGGCTGAACGCCAGCGAGTAGATGGCACTCCCTTCGGGCATCTCGAACCGCCGCGCCTCGGTGATGGTCAGGTCGTCCTTCTTCTCGCCCTCCTTCACGTCCCAGAGGATCACCCGGCCGTCATCCCCGGCGGTGGCGATCCGCTTGCCGTCCTTCGACCACGCGGCTGCGTACACCGCGGCGGTATGGGCGGTCAGCAGGACGTTCGGCACCCCCGACCCGGCCGACCACGCCCAGACCGCGATCTTGCCGTCCACCGCCTCGTGGCGGGTCATCAGCACCCGCTTGCCGTCTGGGGAGAACGCCAGCGGCGCCCCGGGCCGGCCGGCGCCGCCGTAGAAGTTCGGGCTGGGGTCGAACGTGACCGTGCCCGGCTCGGCCCCCTCCGCCCAGCTCTTGACGAACGTGGTCCGCCCGTTGGCGAACACCAGCTTGTGCAGCCGCACCCCCTGGACCGAGTCGGTCGTCGGGGTGAAGGCGACCGCGTGCGGGTCGGACCCCTTCTCCTCGAACTCGCGGATCGTCTTGCCGGTGACCGCGTCGAGCAGGGTGACGCCGTCCTTATGGGTGGCGGCGATCAGCGCGCCGTCCGCCGAGTACGCGACCGCGGTCGTGCCGGGGTTGACGAGCTTCGCCTCCCAGAGCTTCTTGAGTGTTTTCGCGTCGTGGACGATCACCCGGCCGTCGGCGCCGCCGGAGGCGATCGTCTTGCCCTCCGGGTGGACCGCCACCGAGTACACCAGGTCGCCGTGGTCCTTGAGCACCGTCGGCCCCTTCTCGGTCGGGACCGGGGCTGCCCTCGTAACTACTACCGGCCTCACCGGGTCCGGCACGCGGGGCTTCTCGGGCGGGCCGCCGCTTGACGCCACCACGACTCCGCCGGCCGCCAGCCCGGCCGTCATCAGCACCACCGCCGGCAGCTTCCACCGGCTTAAGCTCATCGCACGCATCACGCCCTCCGCCAGCATTCGAGAGACGGGGGGAACCGACGCCGACGCCGCACCGGACGCGAACTCCAGCGCCGCCGCGACGGCGTTTGCAGCCAGAGAAGGCGGGAGATCGGCCCGCGCCGCGGACGCCAACACCGCCGCCAGCGCCGCCGACGAGAGCGTGACGCCGCGCTGCCGCAGTCGGGCCGCGAGCAGTTCGCGCCCCTTGGCGACGCGGGCCGCCACCGTCCCCTCCGGCCAGCCGAGGTCGCGGGCCGCCTGCGAGCGCGACCGACCGTTGAGGTCGCAGGCGACGACCGCCCGCCGGTAGCGCTCCGGCAAGCGGGCCAGCTCCTCGTCGAGTAGCGGCCCCAGGTCGGCGGGCGGCGCGTCCTCGACCGCCTCCGGCTTCGCCGCCGCGAGCTGTCGGTGTCGGCGCTTCATGGCGAGTACACGCGCCTTGGTCGCCGTGCGGACCGCGACGCCGTAGAGCCACGGGCCGACCGCCCCAGGCGGTCGCACGTCCACGGCCCGGCGGGCGAGCACCAGCCAGACCGCCTGGAAGGCGTCCTCGGCGTCCTGGACGTGGCCGAGCACGCGCCGGCAGACGCCGAACACCGTGGGGCCGTGGCGGCGGACCAACTCGGCGAACGCGGCCGGGTCGCGGGACTCGGCGAACCGCGTGACCAGTTCGCCGTCCGGCTCGCAGTCGGGGTCGGAGGCGAGCGAGCGGAGGACGTCGATGACCATAGTGGTCGGCATCGGCGTGGTTCCCCGGAAACATCCCCGGCAACGCCGCCGGGGCTTACATGAGGGAGTTGCCCGGCCGCGGGCGGTCTGATGTGAAATTATCGATTCCTGGGACCGCGGCCGTCCCGGCCGCTCTTGTTGCACCGGTCGGGGCGTTGGGTTTCGGCGAAGGCCCCTGACCCGCATAGCAAGAGCGGCCGGGACGGCCGCGGTCCCAGGGAAGATCATCCCGGCGTGCTGCCGACCGCCCGGCGGACGATGCCCTTGAGGTCCACCGGGCGGAACGGCTTCTGAAGGAATTGCAGCGTCGGCCCGAACAATAGGCCGGTCGGCTCCGGGTAGCCGCTCATCAGCACCACCGGCAGCTCCGGCCGACCCCGCCGCAACTCGGATAGCACGTCTTCCCCGTCGGAGCCGGCCAGGCTCAGGTCCAGCAGCACTAGCGCGAACCGCCCCGGGTCGGCGCGGAACTGCTCGACCGCCTCCGGCCCGCCGGCCGCCTCGGCCACCACGAACCCCAGCGACCGCAGCGCGATCCCCGCCAGCTTGCGCACCGCCGACTCGTCGTCCACCACCAGCGCGGTGCGGCCCGGCGGGGCGGTGCCGCGCACCGGCCAGGGGGTCGGCTCGTCCACCCCGACCGACCGCGGCGCGGCGGCTGGCAGATACACCCGGAACGCTGTCCCCTGGCCGGGTTCGCTCGTCACCCGGACCGCCCCGCGGTGCTCCGCGACGATGCCGCGGACCGCCGCCAGCCCCAGCCCGCGGCCGGTGAACTTGGTGCTGAAGAACGGGTCGAACACCTTCGCCAGCGTCGGGCCGTCCATGCCGTAGCCGGTGTCGGCCACCTCGATCCAGACGTGCGGCCCGGCCGGCGGCTCACCGGCCCAGTGCCCGTCGGCCCGCGCCTCCGGTTCTGACATGCCGCCGGTCCGCACCGTGATCGTGCCGCCCTTCACGCCCAGCGCCTCGGAGGCGTTCTGCACCAGGTTGAGTAGCACTTGCCGCAACTGGCCCGGGTCGGCCTCGACCGGCGGCAGGTTCGCGGTCAACTCGGTCCGCAGCGCCGCCTTGCGCGACGCTGAGAGCCGCACCAGGTCCGCCGCTTCCTCGATCAGCCGGTTCACGTCCACGGCGCCGCGCCGCGCCCCGCCGCGGCCGGCGTAGCCGAGCAACTGCTGGGTGAGCTGAGCGGCGTGCTCGGCCGACTTCTCGATCGGCCGCAGGTACTCGTGCAGGTCCGACCCAGCGGGCAGTTGGTCCCGGGCAAGGCTGGCGTTGCCGAGGATACCAGTCAGCAGATTGTTGAAGTCGTGGGCCACCCCGCCGGCGAGCACGCCGACCGACTCCAGCCGCTGCGACTTTTGAAGGTTCGCCTCGAAGAGCTTGCGGTCGGTCACGTCCCGGGCGGTGCCGCGGACGACAGACCCGGGGTCGTCGGGGTCGCGGCTGAGGGTGGCGGCCACCCACCGCACCTCGCCATCGGCGCGGACGACGCGAATCTCGACCGGCGTGCGGTCGGCCAGCTGGTCGTGCAGCGCGTCCTCGAACTGTGGCCGGTCCTCGGGGTGGACGCACGCCAGGAGGTTGGCGGCGGCCGGCTCCGGCCCGACCGGCTCGTTGAGGATCGCGGACAGCTCCGGGGACCAGTACCCCTGCCCGGCGACCGGATCCCACTCCCAGTACCCGACCCCGGCGACCTTCTGCGCCTCGGCCAGCCGGGCCTCGCTCTTCCGACGAGCCGTCGCCTCCCGGTCGCGCTCCGCGGCGCGGGCCGCCGCCTGCCCGGTGAGCCGTAGCAGCAGCGCCGCCAGGACCGCCAGCCCCGCCAGCCCTCCCGCGGCGGCCCAGTCCGCGGACTGGGTCCGGTGTTCGGCCAGATAGTCCGACGAGGCGACAGCGGCGATCCGCCACGGCCCGCCGGCCAGCGCGACCGGTCGGGTGACCACCGCACCGCCAGCGGGCGCCGCGTCCGGCTCCGCGCCGGGCGGGAGCAGCGCGAGCCGCGGCCCGGCCTCCGACCGCAGACCGACCAGCCAGGCGTCGGCGTCGATCGCGGCGGTTGCGAACCCGCGGACCTCCGCCCCGGGCCGCTCGGGGATCGGCACCACCACCAGGATTCGCCCGCCCGACCAGGCCACGGCCGGCCGCCCGGTCTCGGCGGCGCGGCAGTACGCCTCCGCCCGAACCGGGTCGGAGGCGGCGTCGAACCCGAGCGCGGCGCGGTCCGGCGGATCGACGTGGTAGACGACGACGTGCCGGTCCCGTGGGGCGGCCGGCACCGCCTCGCCGCCCGGCCCGTGCTCGAACAGCCGGAAGTCGGCCAGCGGCTCCCGGGCGTCCTGCCGCGCCGCCCGCTCGAACGCCTCCCGCCGGCCGGCGGGGACGATCAGGTCGATGCTCGCGGTCGTCACCGCCCCGACCGACCGGCGGACCGCGCGCAGCTCGTGCCGGATGAACCCCCGGGCGGGCGGCCGGGTCAGCGCCTCGGCCGGGTAGACGTCGCGCACGACTTCGAGTCCGCCGACCAGTATGGCGAAGTTCTCGCCGACGACGGCGGCCGCCCGGTCGGCGTCGGCGACGACGCGCTGCCGGGCGTGGTCCTCGTCCCGACCGCGCGCGGACGCCACGGCGAACCCGACCAACCCGGCGGCCAGCGCCAGCGGCACGCCGACCGTGGCGACCCGCGGCCGCCAGACCGCGCGGGGCCGGCCGACGAGGGCCAGCGCCGCCGGCGCGAACGCCAGCCCGCCGGCCGCGTCGCCGCCCCACCACCGCAGCCACGCCCCGGGCCAGTCCGCCCACGCGACGACGCCCAGCTGGCAATACACCGCCGCCCCCACGGCGGACGCGAAGACCGTGTGCAGTGGCCCGGCGACGAAGAGGAAGGCGAGGACGTGCCGCGTATGCAGCAATTGAGGCTCCGCGCCAGCGGTGCGATGAACGAGCCACCGGCCGGCGAGCGCCTGAACCGTGTAGAGAGCGCCAAGCACCGCGGCGCCGGCCAGCACCTCCGGCCAGGACAGACCGGGCGATTGCCGGAGCGCGACGAGTGCCAGGAGAACAGCCGCGACGGCGACGGCGGGCCACTGCCGACGGCCACAGACGAGCAGCGCCGCCAGGGCGACGCCGACGGGCGGCCACACCGCGGGGTGGGCCGCCGAGGGGCCGGACGCGAGCCGAGCGACGAGTCCTGTCGAAACGCAAGCCCCGATGACCATCGACGCCTGCGTCAGCCAGCGCATCAAGTGTGATTGGCTCCGAGGGTGGGAGCGGTTTCCCGCGGTAGGACTTTAGTCCAGCGCAAGACGAATTGCACTAATAAATGATCGCAATTTCCAGACCAGCTAAAGACAGATAGGGGTTTGAGTTAAAACGGGTCCGACGCGCCCCGGCCGACCCGCCGACGGGGCGTATCCGCCGGACTTGAGCCAATCCCCCCGGATTCTCACCCCGCCGCGCGATAGACTCCGCGCAACCGGCACACCCTCCGCGCCCCCGCACCCGGCCCGCGCCGATTCGCCCGCCTTCGCCTGGGACGGCCCGTCATGTGCCGTAGAATCGGGTGTCGGTGCCCGGCTCGGACGGAGGGCGGTGCGATGATGCGGCGTCTGATGCTCAGTGGGCTGGCGGCCGGGCTGGTTCTCAGCGGGGCCGCCTGCCACCTCTGTAAGAAGTACAAGGGCCGCGACTGCTGCCCGTCAGCCGGCCCGTACCTCGGCGACCCGGTCCCGCGCGGCGGCACCATCCCGCCGACCTCCGTGCCGACCACTCCACCCAGCCCCATGCCGGGCGAGCCGCTGCCGCCGCCGGTGCTGCCGGACACTCGCGGCAGCTTCAGCATCGACCCGCGGACGCCCCCCGGCCCGTGGGACCCGACCCCGACCCGGCCGAGCCAGCCGGAACTGCTCACCCCCGAGCCGTTGCCGCGCGGCGTCTCGCCAGAGGTGCCGCTGAGCAGCAAGTCGGACGCCAGCGGGTTCCTCGGCGAACCGGTCCGCCCGGTCGGCGGCACCGACCTGCCACCGAAGCCCGCCGACCGGATGCTGAGCGGTCCGACCGCCCGCGCCCCGGTCGGGCTGCCGGGCTACGCGCGGGTCGCGGGCCGCGACGGCGTGGCGACCGGCCGCCGACCCGGCCTCGACGGCTTCGACTGGCTCAAGAGCAACGGCTTCAAGACGGTCGTCTATCTGCACGCCCCGTCCGCCGATGTCGCGGCGGTCCGCGACCTGACCGCGGCGCGCGGGCTGCGGTTCGTGCCGATTGCCGTCTCGCCGGGGACGCTGCCGAAGGCGTTCGCCGAGTTCGCTGCCGCGGTCGAGGACCGGGGCGGCCGGCCGCTGTACGTGATCGACGAGACCGGCACCCGGGCCGGCAGCCTGTGGTATCTGCTCTTCCGCACCCGCGACCTGCTGGGCGACGACACCGCCCGGCTGCGGGCGGCGCCGCTCGGACTGACCGAGGCCACCACCGAGGAGCAGAAGCAGTTCTGGATCGCGGTACAGGACTACCTGGCGAAGCGGTAGGCTCAAGCCCGGCTGTTGCCACGGCCGGGCGTTGTGCTTGAATACCCTTCATGTCCCCCGACCTCGGCCCTAGCGCCCACCTCGTCCCGCCGCTGTACCCGGCGTCGGTGTACGCCCTCCCCGACCTCGACGCGCTCGACGCGATCTACAACGGCGCGCCCGGGTTCATCTACGCCCGCGACGGCCACCCCAACGCCGCCCACCTCGCCGACCAGCTCACGAAGCTCGAACACGCCGCCTGGGGCGTCGTCACCGGCTCCGGCATGGGGGCTATCACCGCCGGACTGCTCGCGCTGGTCTCCGCTGGCGACCGGGTGATCGCCAGCAACCGCCTCTACGGTAAGACGACCAAGCTCCTCCACCAGGAGCTACACCGCTTCGGCGTCAAGACAACGGTCGTGGACGTCTCCGACCTGGGCGTCGTCCGCGTCGCACTGGAGGAGCCGGCCCGGGTGCTCGTCACCGAGACGATCTCCAACCCGCTCTGCCGTGTCTCGGACGCGCCGGCGCTGGCGGACCTGACGCACCGCGCCGGGGCGAAGCTGTTCGTTGACAACACCTTCGCCACGCCGGTGCTGTGTCGGCCGCTCGAACTCGGGGCCGACCTGGTGATGGAGAGCCTGACGAAGATGATCGGCGGGCACTCGGACGTGACGCTCGGGTTCCTCGGCGGCACCGACCCGGAGTTGCTGCCGACCACTTCCTCGCTGGTCAGCACCTGGGGTCTGGCCGCGAACCCATTCGACTGCTGGCTGGCCGACCGCGGTCTCGCCACACTGGAACTGCGAGCGCGGGCCGCCACCGCGAACGCCGCCCGCGTCGCCGACTGGCTCGCCGGCCGGCCCGGCGTCTCGCGGGTCGTTTACCCCGGCCGGGCGGACCACCCCGATCACAACCTGGCGAAGCGACTGCTGCCCGACGGGTGCGGCCACATGCTCTGCTTCGAGCTGAGCGGCGGGCGCGAAGCGGTCAACCGGTTCCTGCGCTCCGCGACCGGCATCCCCTTTAGTCCGTCGCTGGGCCACGTCAGTACGACGTGCAGCCACCCGGACACCACGTCGCACCGCTACGACAGCCCGGCCGAGAAGCGCCGCCAGGGGATCACCGACGGGCTAATCCGGCTGTCGGTCGGCTGCGAGCCGGCGGATGTCATCGAGGCGGAGTTGGCGAAGGGCCTATCATAATCCTGTCTCCCACCCCGAGGGCTTAACCCATGGCCGGCCGGCTTGCCCACAACGTCTTCTTCAAGCTCAAGGACAGCTCCCCGGCGAAGGTCGAGGAGTTGGTCGCCGCGTGCAAGAAGTACCTCAACGTCCAGCCGGGGATCGTCTTCTTCGCGGCCGGCACGCTGGTCCCGGACCTGACCCGCGACGTGAACGACCGGGACTGGCACGTCGGACTGCATCTGGTGTTCCTCGACAAGGCCGCCCACGACGCCTACCAGGACGACCCGACGCACAACCGGTTCATCGCCGAGATGAAGCCGAACTGGGCCCGCGTCCGGGTGTTCGATTCGTATGTATGACCGGTCCGCGATTCGGGTCTGGTCCCCCTCTCCCCTTGGTGGAGAGGGGTTAGGGGTGAGGGGTCGGCCATTCACCCCTCCCCCGGCCCCTCCCCGAAGCGGGGAGGGGAGGAAGAGAAGAACCGCCCTCTGGCTCCCCCTCCCCGCTTCGGGGAGGGGGTCGGGGGGAGGGGTTGAAGCACGTTACCCCTCACCCCCGGCCCCTCTCCCCAGCGGGGAGAGGGGAGAAAGACACCACCATGAACCGCCTCGAACCCGCCGAGTTGGCGCCGTTCGCCCGCCGATACCGCTTCGCCAACGGCCGACTGCGGCGCGTCCGGCTCCGCGCCGGCCGGGGCGGTACGCTATCCGTCGAACTTCTTCTGTCGGTGCGGACGGCCCTGCGTGACCTAGGCACCGACCCGAAGCCGGTGCGACTCAAACTGCGGCTGGACGGGGTGGAGGAGTACCGCTTCCAGAAGCGGCCGGGAACGGCGGCGGGCAGGATCCCCGACGCCCGCATCGGCTCCTTCGACGGGCTGGTGTTCGTCACGCTGGACGCCTGGGGCCTGGACCCGGGCGAGGCGCCGAAGGCCCACGACTTCCGCGCCTCCGACGCCTACGCCGCCGGCCGGGAGTTGTGGTGGGAAGAAGGGAACTAACCACAGAGTCACAGAGGACACAGAGGGAAGAGACACAGAGAAAGCAGAAGCCAGGGTTCAAGACAGAAGACGGGGACTGCCTCGTCTCCGGTTTTTAACCCTGTTTCCTCTCTGTGTTTCTTCCCTCTGTGTCCTCTGTGACTCTGTGGTTCGTTCCTCTTATTTGGCCGTCTTGAACTTGTACACCGTCGTCTGCCGGTACTCCTCGCCGGGCTTGAGCGTGATCGACGGGAAGTTCGGCTGGTTCGGCGCGTCCGGGAAGAACTGCGTCTCCAGGCAGAACCCGTTGTACTGCTTGTACGCCGCCCCGCCCTTGCCCACGTCCTTGCCGTCCAGGAAGTTGCCGCTGTAGAACTGCACCCCAGGCTCGGTCGTCAACACCTCCATCACCCGCCCGGTCTTCGGCTCCGTCACCGTGGCGACCAACTCCGGGTTCGCCGCCCGCTTCGTCCCGTGCACGTAGTTCAGGTCGTAGCCGACCGGGTCGGCCTTGATCTGCTTGATCCGCTCGCCGATGGCGGTCGGCTTCGTGAAGTCGAACGGGGTGCCGGCCACCGGCTCGATCTGGCCGGTCGGGATCAGCTCGGCGTCGGTCGGGGTGTACTTGTCCGCCTTGATTTGCAGGACGTGGCCGAGGATGTCGCCGCTGTTGTGGCCGGCGAGGTTGAAGTAGGAGTGGTTGGTCAGGTTCACCGGGGTCGGCTTGTCGGTGGTGGCGCGGTAGTCGATCTTCAGGGCGTTGTCGGCCAACAGGGTGTAGGTGACGGTGCATTGCAGGGTGCCGGGGAAGCCCTCCTCGCCGTCCTTGCTGGCGTAGGTGAGCTTCAGGGCCGGGCCGTCGCCGGTGAGCATCGGCTCGGCCCGCCATACCCGCTTGTCGAACCCCTTCTCCCCGCCGTGCAGGGTGTTCTTGCCATTGTTGGCCGCCAGCTTGTACTCCTTGCCGTCGAGCGTGAACTTGGCGCCGGCGATCCGGTTGCACACCCGGCCGATGATCGCCCCGAAGTACGGGTGCCCCTTCAGGTAGCCCTCCAGCTTGTCGTGGCCGAGGACCACGTCGGCGAACTTGCCCTCCTTATCCGGGACATGCAACTCGGTGACGATGCCGCCGTAGGTGATGATCTTGGCCTTCATCCCGTTCTTGTTGAGCAGGGTGTAGGCGGTGATCTTGGCGCCGTCGGCGGTCTGGCCGAACGGCTCTTCGGAGTAGGACGGGCCTTGGCCCGGCTGGGCGGTGAGCGGCATGGCGACTCCGATCAGGGCGACGAGTACGGCGAGGGGACGGCGCATGGTCTGTGGTCCTCGGGGGTGATGTGGGAGACATGGTATCCACGCGGCGCGATAATGGAAGTATCGTAGAAAGCCCCCCAAGCCCACGGACGGCCGTCCGTGGGCTTGCCCTCCAACCACTTCAACCCGATGACCCAAGACCTCCTCGAACCCTCCGACCCCGCGGTCTACGAGTTCGCGTCCACGACCCGCGGCCCCGTGGGCAAGCTCCCGCTCACCGACGACCTGCTGCGCCACGCCCCGAGCGGCGACCTGTTCGGCTGGACGCAGAACGTCGGCATGGGCCTCAATCCCGCGCTGCTGGGCCGCAAGGAGTTCCTGATCCTCTCGACCCACGGCGGGCTGCGCGCCGACGATGGCTCACCCGTCGCGCTCGGCTTCCACTCGGGTCACTGGGAGGTCGGCCTGCTGGTGAAAGCCGCCGCGGAGGAGTTGCAGCGGCAGAAGTGCATCCCCTTCGCCGGGGCCGTCACCGACCCGTGCGACGGCCGCACCCAGGGGACGGTCGGCATGTTCGACAGCCTGCCGTACCGCAACGACGCGGCGACGGTGCTGCGTCGGCTGATGCGATCGTTGCCGACGCGGGCCGGCGTGCTGGGCGTCGCCACCTGCGACAAGGGATTGCCGGCGATGATGATGGCGCTGGCCAGCCAGCACGACTACCCGACGGTGCTGGTCCCCGGCGGCGTGATGCTCGCGGGCGAAGCAGGTGAAGAAGACACCGGCAAGGTGCAGACCATCGGCGCCCGCTACGCGAATAACGAGATCACGCTGGAGCAGGCCGCGGAGGCCGGGTGTCATGCGTGCGCCTCCCCTGGCGGCGGCTGTCAGTTCCTCGGCACCGCGGCCACGTCGCAGGTGGTCGGCGAGGCGCTGGGCCTGGCGCTGCCGCACTCGGCCTTGTCCCCGTCCGGTCAGCCGATCTGGCTGGACATGGCAAGGCGGTCCGCGAAGGCGCTGGTCCACCTGTCGAACCGCGGCATCAAGATGAAGGACATCCTGACCGAAGCAGCGGTCCACAACGCGCTGGCCGTCCACGCCGCGTTCGGTGGCAGCACGAACCTGCTGCTGCACACGCCCGCGGTGGCGTTCCACGCCGGCGTCCGCCGGCCGACGGTGGACGACTGGACCGACGCCAACCGCAAGGTGCCGCGGCTGGTGGACGCGCTGCCGAACGGCCCGGTCGGCCACCCGACGGTGCGCGTCTTCCTGGCCGGCGGCGTCCCCGAGGTGATGTTGCACCTGCGCGACCTCGGGCTGTTGCAACTCGACGCCCTGACCGCAGCCGGCGAACCACTCGGCAATGTCCTCGACTGGTGGGCGAAGTCCGACCGTCGGCGTCGGCTGCGCGACCGGCTCCTCACCCGTGACAAGGTGGACCCGGACACGGTCATCCTGTCCCCCGATGCCGCGCGGAAGCGCGGCCTCACGAGTACAGTTACCTTTCCCCGTGGCAACATCTGCCCCGAAGGGTCCGTTATCAAATCGACAGCGATTGATCCATCTGTAGTGGACCCAGATGGAGTGTATCGCAAGCTCGGCACGGCGAAGGTGTTCACCACCGAGCGGGCGGCGATCGCGGCCCTCAAGGGCGAAGGCCCGAAGCCGGTCGAACCGGGGGACGTGCTGGTGCTCTGCTGCCGCGGGCCGATGGGCGCCGGCATGGAAGAGACGTACCAGGTGACGGCGGCGCTGAAGTACCTGAGTTGGGGCAAGCACGTGGCGGTGCTGACCGACGCCCGGTTCAGCGGCGTCTCGACCGGCGCGTGCGTCGGCCACGTCACCCCGGAGGCGCTGGCCGGCGGCCCGATCGGCAAGCTCCGCGACGGCGACCGCGTCCGCATCGTCATTGACCGCACCAAGCTGGAAGGCACCGTCGATCTGGTCGGCGACGGGTCCGGCGTCCACGACCCGGAGTGGGGCACCGCTGAGTTGGCGCGGCGGACACCACGGCCGGACCTGGCGCCGGACCCGCAGCTGCCGGCCGACACCCGGCTGTGGGCGCTGTTGCAGCACGCCAGCGGCGGCGTCTGGGGCGGCTGCGTCTATGATGTCGATGCGATCGCGGAGAAACTGGGCGAGCGGCCGGCGTGAGCGAGCCGATCTGGTCCTCGGCAAGTCCTGACGGTACACTCCGGCCGGAGGTGAAGCCATGTCCACTCTCATAAGCCCGACTCCCTCGCCCACAGCCGCCCCCCGGCCGCGGCTGTGGACCGTCACCGAGTTCAACAGCCTCGGCGACATGGGTCTCTTCGAAGGCCGACGGGCGATGCTGATCCACGGTGTCATCCTGGAGTGGGGCCAGATGAACCCTCCGCACGCCGTCGCCTTGGGGCTGACCGACGACGCCGTCCGCACGGCGTTCGGACCGGGTTGGGTCGTCCGCAATCAGGCGCCACTCGTCTTCGGCCGGCACCTGGACCCCGAACCGGACCTCGCCATCGTCCCCGGCAGACCGCGAGACTACACCGCCCACCCCACGACGGCCGCCCTGGTCGTCGAGATCGCGGACTCCTCCCTGACGTTCGACACCACGGAGAAGGCCGAACTGTACGCCGCCGCGGGCATCCCTGATTACTGGGTCGTGGATGTCGAAGGCCGTCGCCTGCTCGTCTTCCGCGACCCGGCCCCCATCACTGCCGGCGGTCACGCCTACCGTACCCAACTCACCCTCGGCCCGGCGGACTCCGTCTCGCCGCTGGTGGCCCCGTCGGCTTCGGTCGCCGTCGCCGACCTGTTGCCCTAGCCTCACCGCTCTCTCATAATCTCCCCCTTCCATTCCACGGCCGGGTCGGATAAACCAGACGGTGCCGTGACGCACCTGCCTGGTGTGTCCTTACCGTCCCGTGACCTGCCGAAAGGCCTCGTAACATGACGCGGTATCTGCTCTCCGCCACCGTGGTCGGCCTCGCTGCCGGCCTCGGGCTGGGAGAGGATCTGAAGTCCGGCCTCCAGCCCGGACAACCGGTCCCCATCTTCAGCCCGCTGAACATCAACGGCGCCGCCGCCGGCGAGAAGGCGTGCCAGGTTTGAGCCAACGGTAACAACCCGGTCGCGGCCGTCTTCGCCCGCGAGATCACCCCGGGCTTGACCAGTCTGGTCAAGAAGCTCGAACAGGCCACCGCCAAGCACTCCGATTGTCAGATGGGGGCGTTCGTCGTCCTCCTGTCCGACGACGACACGATGGAACAGAAGCTCAAGGAGCTGGCCGCGTCGGCCAAGCTCAAGAAGGTGGTCCTCGCGCTGGACAGCCCGGCCGGGTCGCCGCGGTTGAAGATCGCCAAGGAGGCGGACGTGACCGTTCTCCTGTACGCCAAGAAGAAGGTGAAGATGAACTTCGCTTTCGAGAAGGGGAAGATGACCGAGAAGGACGCCGACGCCATCGTCGCCGCCGTCAAGGGCATCCTCCCAACTGAGGGGTCCGACTAGGCGCCCCGGGCGTCGCTCCGAACCAGGTCGCACGGCGCCGCCGGGGGTTCACGGGCCCCGGCGGCTTTCTTTATGTAGTCCGCTCGCTCCGCGAGCGGTCGGGGCAAGTCGAACGGTGACGGTCGAATGGGCCCCGCCCGCCATACCCCGACCGCTCGCGGAGTGAGCGGACTACACTTGCGCGGTGGCCTTCCGACGCCTTCCCCGTGGTGGTAGAATTCACCCGACGACCCGCGGGACCGGCGGTGGGGCGGAACCCATGAAATGCCAGCGCTGTCCGAAGCAAGCCACTCTGCACATCACCGAGGTGCTCCCGGACGAGCGGTTCGAGGAGCTGCACCTGTGCGAGGACTGCGCCAAGAAGTACCTGTACGAGCCGGCCGCCCAGCAGCAGGCGGCCAAGAAGGCCGGCCACGCCGCCGAGTTGGACCTCGCCGACGACCCGGGCGGCAAGCAGTGCGAGGCGTGCGGCATCAAGTTCGTCGAGTTCCGCAACGCCGGCCGGCTCGGTTGCCCGCACGACTACGACTCGTTCCGCGAAGAACTGCTGCCCTTGTTGGAGAGCATCCACGGCGACGTCCGCCACCAGGGCAAGACGCCGCGACGGTTGCCGAAGGCCAAGTCCGCCCAGGCCGAGCTAGCCCAGCTCCGCAAGCAGCTCCAGCAGGCGGTGCTGGCAGAAGCCTACGAGGAGGCCGCCCGCATCCGCGACCGCATCCGGCAAGTGGAGGAGGGCTGACAAAAAATCCCAAATCCCAAGCACCAAATCCCAACGAAGAAGACACGACCGGTTCGGTGAACCGGGCGCGAGGGATTGAGGTTTGGGATTTGGTGCTTCGGATTTGGGATTTGGGATTTGCCCCCGGAGGGGGGTCGATGAAGTGCCACTACTGCGGTCAGCCGGCCACCGTGCATCTGACCGACATCGTCGCCAAGCAGAAGCGCGAGCTGCACCTGTGCGAGGGGTGCGCCCGGGAGCACCACCTGGTGCCGGACGGGCCGACGCCGCAGCTCAACCTCCAGGCGCTGGTGCAGCTCATCATGGGGATGCCGGTCGGCGCCGACCCGGCCGGATTGACCTGCCCGACGTGCGGGCTAAAGTATGCTGCGTTCCGCGCCGACGGCCGGCTCGGCTGCCCGGACGACTACGACGCCTTCCGGTCGGCCCTGGAACCGCTCCTCGACCGCATCCACCGGGGCACCCGGCACCAGGGCAAGACCCCGCGGGCGGCCGGCCGACGGGCCGAGCTGGATAGTTTACGCGACCAACTCCAGGCCGCCGTCGCCACCGAGAAGTACGAAGACGCCGCCCGGCTCCGCGACCGGATTCGGCAGAAGGAAGCCCTCGGATGAACCTCGACACTCTGCTTCCGAACCTGGGCGAGTGGCTCCGCGGCACCGGGCCGGACGTCGATGTGGTCGTCTCCACCCGCATCCGCCTGGCCCGCAACCTGGCTCAGTTCCCGTTCTCCGGCCGGGCCTCCCACCACCAGAAGTCCGAGATCGAGGCCAAGGTCAAGGACGCCGTCGCCCGCGCCGAACTCGACCCGCACAAGCCGGAGTACATCTCCGTCGCCGGCCTCGCACTCCTGGACCGCCAGTTCCTCGTCGAGCGGCAGCTCATCAGCCGCGAACTCGCCACCGTGCTCGAAGGCCCCCGCGGGGTCGCCTTCGACACCCGCGAGTCGGTCAGCATCATGGTCAACGAGGAGGACCATCTGCGGCTCCAGGTGATGCGCAGCGGGCTGGCGCTGGACGAGGCATGGGGCGAGATCGACCGGGTGGACGACGCGATGGAGTCGCGGCTGACCTACGCCTTCCACGACCAGTTCGGCTACCTGACCGCCTGCCCGACCAATGTCGGCACCGGCATGCGCGCCAGCGTCATGCTCCACCTCCCCGCGCTGGGCATCACGCGGCAGATCGAGAAGGTGTTCAAGGCGCTGCAGAAGATCAACCT